>JAGPHP010000223.1 GCA_018055415.1 Breznakibacter sp.
GTACTAAGAGGAAATTCAACAATAACTACAATCTAGTTATTCAAAAACTTTGAGAGTGTCTCCATCAATATTTGTAAACGGATGGGTTTCGCTAAATAACCATCGCAACCTGCCTCCATACACTTTTCTCTCTCTCCCGACATAACGTGAGCCGTTTGAGCAATGATTGGAATAGCGCTATTAATCTTCTTCAACTCGCGAGTTGCGGTATATCCATCAATAATAGGCAGCTGCAAATCCATTAACACGAGGTCAATTCGGTTTACTTTAAACATATCAATAGCCTCTTGACCATCTTTTGCCCACAAAATGGTAGCGTGGGTCTTTCGCAGAGCCGCATCAAAAAAAATCTTATTAGTATCCACATCCTCTACAACAAGGATCACTTTATCTCCCCATTCTTGAACTAACGATGCGTTTATCGATTCATT
The DNA here is from genome assembly GCA_018055415.1 of Breznakibacter sp. GTDB lineage: Bacteria > Bacteroidota > Bacteroidia > Bacteroidales > Marinilabiliaceae > JAGPHP01. The sequence goes on from JAGPHP010000223.1 coordinate 432, forward strand.
TGAGCTCATACAACAATCTTTAATATTTCTTTCGTAGAATTAATAAAACAAATATAGAATTATTTAGTGAATAATTGCAAGCTCAATTCAATCATTTTAATACTTTTGAAGGGATAGACACTAGTAAGTTATTTATGTTCGACCAAAATGAGGCTCATCGCCACTCTGGGGTATCTCTTGCATCGGTTGTAATCAGCCTTTTACAAGGGGATCTCACTCCATTAACCAGCTACAACGATTCCAATGAAATCGCTCAGTTTATCTTATACCATGGGCTATCCACTCACACCTATCATACCCTTATCCAAAATGGTATGCATGGCAATTTAACGGATAGAGTAAAAAGCAACTACTTTACCATCTCAATTCGCAATGCACAAGTATTTGAGACCTATAGGGTTGTTGCCGAACTGTTTGAGCAAAATCAAATTGCCTATATGCCGCTCAAGGGATCCTTTCTCTTGCCCATGATCTATAACGACACCGCTGGACGCAACATCTCCGATCTCGATATTTTAATCCATCCCAGCGACCACACTAAAGTACAGCAGCTTTTAATGGATAGAGGCGCTTTGCAAGAGGAGGAGGGGGAGAGTGATTTGTTGCAAGATTTAGGACATCACTATGCGCCCTTTACCCTTTTTAATACCTCTATTGAGATTCATGCCCGATTGTTTCCTAAAAATATGCGATACCAAATTCCTATTGAAGCAGTGTGGCAAAATAGGGAGGAGTACCAAACGAATGGAAAAGTGGTGTATGGCGTTAATCAAATTCAATTAATAGCCTATTTGGCGCTTCATATACACTACTCCGAAATGCGTGGTGAATATCGTCTCTATTGGTATTTAGATCTTTACAAACTGATATCCCAAAACTCAAATCTTATAACTTTAGATCTGATATCTCTTTTAAAATCTCAAAGAATCGCGAAGCCAGTTTTAAAGATTCTCTCTCGGGTGGCTTATCTCTTTAATCTGAATCTACCATACATTAAGCCGCTTTCGGTTAAAGAGGCACGCCTATTTGCAAACTGTTTGGGGGGAGATGAAAAGAGGTTAAATAAAGGATATAGCATCGTCTTCGAACGCCTTCTTTACACCAAAGGATGGGGCGATAAATATCGATACCTCAGGGATACTGTCATGCACAAAAAAGGGAGCGATAGTGGTAAAGGAATCCATTCGCGCATAACGAAGTTAGTAAAAAACACCCTCTTTTATTGGATTAGAAAATAAAGGTAGGGACAGGTCGCGACCTGTCCACTTTGGGAAGTAATGTTACTATAAAGATATACTATTTAACGTGAGTTCGATGTGATAATTTGTCTATTTACTCGTCATTGTTCCGATGGAACAATGAGGGATTAATATTTAAATTCTTACATCGAACTCACGTTATTTAATATCGCTACCGCACGATCAATGTCATTAAGTTAAGGATATTTTCGTTTTCCACTGTCGGTGACTTAACTTAATAAAAGTGCGCGTACTCTCTCTATTTGCAGGGTATATGTTATGGTATAAGGAGGTAATATGAGTTGGGCCTTCAGCCCGCTTGGCGTGGTTGCGTGCTACAAACCCAAGGCGTTGCCATGGGTTAGAATCAATTAGCCTTTCAGGCTGTGCGTAACAACGGGCTGAAAGCCCAACTTAATTCAACCCGTGGCAACGCCTCGGGTGTATGGCGTGGTAATACGCGGGCAAATGACGTGGCAACATCAAAATACGGCGTGGTAACGCATTTTCCATATATGGTGGTAATAATCAGTATCTCTGCCCCGACAGTGGTTGAAAACCCTGTAGGTGGCTTAACTTAATGACATTGACCGCACGATTTTATCATGTGATATTTTATTAAATGGTACCACTCGATAGGAATAGTGCGGCAGCCTTGGGTAATAGTGCGGTAACATTGAAGTCATTCGAAAGTCAGCTAAACAAATCGTGTGGTTGCATGGAAATCCACTAAATATACTCCTTCAGAAGCAAAAAGTCAGCCACATGAATGTGTTTGACTCCATCTATGTTCTCTTTCCAAAATCTATCCATCGTTACCACGTATTTTGGATAATTATCTTTTATTTCGAGTAGTGGGTTAAATTCCCTTTTTATGGTAGATTCTTCAGCGAGTAGATAGCTAACCTGTATATAGAGTGATTGATTGCTTTTGGTGGCAATAAAATCTATTTCAAGTTGATCACTTTTGCCAACATAAACATCGTAACCTCTTCGTTTCAACTCAAGCAATACAATATTTTCTAGTATGCCGGCAATAAGGCGATCTTTATACCCCATTACAGAATAGATTAGAGCTGTATCGGCTGCATAGAATTTCTCCTGAGTTTTTAGTATCTCTTTACCTTTAACGTCGTACCTCGAAACTCGGTGAATGATAAATGCACTCTCAAGAGCTTTTAAATAATTATATACAGTGTTTAGGTCGATTTTGCGTTGTTGACTTTTAAAATAATCGGCCACATTTTTACCCGAGAATTTATTTCCAATATTATCAAAAACAAATTTTACCACTCTTTCTAGTAACTCTAGATCCCTAATATTGTTGCGTTGAATGGTATCTCTTAATATAACCGATGAATAAATATCATATACGATTTTATAGGCTGTCTCTTCAGTGTAATTTGATGTGTGTAATACTGGAAATCCGCCCATTCGCAGAAAGTAATCAAATTCGTTATAATTTGATTCTATTGCGATACCACGAGCCGTTTTAAATTGCAAATACTCTTCAAAAGAGAGTGGGTAGATGTGGAATTCTATGTATCGACCTGCCAAGAAAGTGGCTAATTCGGATGATAATAAGTGGGCGTTTGATCCGGTAATATATATATCGATGTCGTAGTCTACATTTAATGAGTTGATCGCTTTTTCCCACCCCATAATCTCTTGTATCTCATCTACCAACAGATAACATCGTTTACCTTTAGGTACGATATTAGTAACATATTGATATAATGCTTGAGGAGTATCGAGATGAGCATTGGCAAAACTCTCAAGGTTTATGTAGATGATTTGATTGGTTTCAACGCCTTGTTTTTGTAATACTTGGGTAATCATCAACAATACCGTAGATTTACCGCTTCGTCTGATCCCTGTAAGAACCTTTACAAATGGTTTGTCGATAAATTCAATAATCTTATCTAAATATATTCGCCTTTCAATCATTGGAAGTTTTTATGGTTGTAAACACAAATATAGTCTTTTTATTTGTGTTTTTTGTGGTTGTAACCATAATTACAGTGTAACATC
>JAGPHP010000224.1 GCA_018055415.1 Breznakibacter sp.
CTCTTGTCCCATCAGCGACATCAACCGCTTTATGGTGCTAGCGGTACTCTGTTTCTCGGTGGTGTTGGCCTCTCTATTTAGATTTAAATTATAGTTCATAGTGATTTGTACTGCGTTGTGAGTTAAATATTTGAACATACTCGGGGCTCGATGCCATAAGGGTTTCGTGTGTTCCGTGGGCTAAAATGTCGCCATCTTCGAGTAATATAATTTGACCATAATTGATAACGGAGGCTATTTTTTGTGTGACCGACAGGAGGGTGATTTCGGGGTAGTTGCGAGCTACGTTATCTAATATTTTAAGTTCGGTTTGAGAATCTACTCGAGCGGTAAAGTCGTCGAGTAGTAAAATTTTTGGGTTGATAGCCAGTGCCCGTGCCAACATAATACGCTGCTTTTGACCACCCGAAAGAGATGTGCCACGTTCGCTAATAATGGTTTCAAGTCCCAGTGGCAAACTCTTTATAAAGTCGCTCAGTTCAGCCGTTTCAATAGCTTTTTGCATCAGCTCCTCGGTAACAATCTCGTTAAAGGCAATATTTTCGCGAACGGTCATGTTGAACATGATGCTATCTTGAAAAACAAAGCCAATTTGGTGTTGGAAGAGCTCCTTTTCGTACTCATCTATCTCAACCCCATCAAAAAGAATAGAACCACTTTGAGGTTTAATAAGCCCTGTTAAAAGATAGAGCAGTTGACTCTTTCCGGCTGCTGTGGGGCCTATGATGGCAGTGCGTGTATTGGGTTCTAGCGTAAACGACACCTCTTTTAAAGCAGGTTTTCCATCGTAAATAACCGATACCTTTTTTAACTCAACGTTGCCCTTAAGCGGCGTTTTAATCGTGCCTGTATCTCGTGTGTCATCGGCCATCAATACAGCATGAATTCTACCGTAAGCTACCGATGCCTGTGCCATGAAGTTGCTTATAAATCCAATGATCATGATAGGAAAGATGAGTAGAACGAGGTAGGAGCTAAAGGCGGCAAAATCGCCCATGGTCATCTCACCCGAAATAACAAAGTGTCCACCAAGAGCCAGTATGATAAGCGTTGCCAAGTTGCCCACAAAAACCACAATGGGGATAAGCATGGCAAAGAGTCGGAGAATGCTCATTCCTAGTGAACGAGCTCGCTCATTAACCTCCATAAACTTGCCATACTCAAGAGCTTGCGAATTTAGAACGCGCACAATAGCGGCGCCCATAACACTTTCGCTAATCACTTTATTAAGCCAATCGACCACTTCGCGACTCTCTTTAAAGAGCACCTTTACCTTACTAAAAACAAAGTAAAACGAGAAACTAATAATGGGAATGATGGTTAAAACAGCCAGTGCCAGCTTCCAATCGATGGTGAAGAGCAGTATGCTTGCTCCAATAAGTATGAAGATGGATGAGGCAAGTGAAACCACTGCCATTGATACAAAAACCTTTATAGAGTCGATATCGCCCGTTAGATTGGTGAGTATTTTTGAGGGGTTTGCTTGCTGAATAAACTGAAAACTTTGTTGCGATATCTTGTTTATGATTTGTGTTCGCAAATCTTTGGCCACTCGCTCGGAGGCGTAAACGGTTAATATGCCCTGTAAAAAAGTGAATATAAAGATGATGAAGGCTGCTACCAAAAACTCGACAACAATGGTTTCGTACGAAAAGAGTCCCTTAGAGAAATCGTCTATAGCGCGCGAAATCAATTTGGGGATAAATAGATTGATGCCATTACTCAATAGGGCAAATCCTATTAAGCTATATATCATTAATTTGTAGGGTTTTAAAACGGAGAAGATATTGGGCTTTTTGACTTTTGATTCCTGTTTCGTTACGTTATTAGTGTCTGACATTGTTTAACGAATTTCTAAATTAAAGAGATGGTGAAGTTACAAATTAGGGTTTGATCATTTTTCTTAAATAACCTAAAATTGATGGAAATGTTCTCGAATTGTCAATATATCTAATTAACGTGAGTTTGATTTAAGAATTAAATATTGAGTTTTAAGATGATATAATGTTTGATAATCACTCATTTATTAAGATTCTTCGGATCGTCCTTTCTAGCCGTGGGTGAAAACCCTCGGAAATCGATGTTCTTATTATTTCGATCTATAGGATCGACCAATTTTAAAATTGTGCCCAATAAATTCACAATTGGTCGATCCTATGGATCGATGAGGGTGTAGATCAACTTGTACCGTGGACTTACGTCCACGGCTATAAACGGTTGTTCCGATGGAACAATTAAGCTAAATGATCGCTATTGTATAATTACAGATAGCTAGCGCGGTGTTGCGAATGGTGCATCTTTTACTACAAAATCATAAAAACATCTATTTCTCAACATTATTGGACACAGGTCGTAGCCTGGGGAATAACTTATTTGATCGATACCATGCGATGCAATAGCGCGGTCAATGTCATTAAGTTAAGAATATTCATTTTGTCACCACTGTCGGGGTTTTCAACCACCGATAGGGTTGTGCTTGCCCCTACAGTGGTTAAAAACCCTGTAGGTGGCTTAACTTAATGACATTGATCGAGCGGTAGCAGCACAGACCAGCGCCAGGGGAATTACCTTTTGTTCTTTCTGTTTCATAAATATCTCTGCCAGATATAATTTCGGCAATATCTTCTATAAAAAACTCGCCCTACTGAATATTTTTCAAATTTAAATCCATAGAATTTCGGGTTTTATGTAAAAGACGGTATCAATAAAATAGAGAATGTCGTTGGCGGTTAATACGTTTTCGTCGTGTAGGTCTTCTAAAATAAGCCCAAGTTGGGGGTTGTAATAATCGTTGTTTTTGGTATTTAAAAAGCCATTGTTCGATAAAAATTCTTTCACCAAATTAAGGTCTGTGGGTTGGTTGGCTTCCACGTAGTTTTGTTAGACCAACGCATAGACTACATTGTCATCGGATTTATAGAACCCAATTAGATTGTAGGCAGTGTCGGGGAAGAAATAGTTGTTTAATAAAAGGTTGTTTAAATAATCGACCCAAGATAGATAATAGATGGAGTCGTTGAGTTTATAAACTTTGTTGTTGTTGTGAATATAAACTCTTTGCTCGGCACCGGCAGAGAGGAAGTTATTAAAATCGACATCGCAGTTCCAGAGATGATGTTGGTTGATGTATTTTATGAGTTCCTCTGTTTCTTCTGCTTTGTTTTGCTTACTTCCTGAAGCCAGAGCACTTGTTTCTTGGCTTTTTCTAAGGTAACTGGCAATTGCTTGGATAGGTTTTCCGTAGCTAACGTAGCTCTTTCCTTGAAGGATTCTTTGTAGTTCATATTTTATATTATTATTGTTCATACAAAATTACTCATTTTCAAATAAATATTCACGCCCTTGCATAATCATACTAAACTCAAAGGTGAGGTAGTCGCCAATTGTTTTTTTCGAAGTCTTCATCTTTAGGTATTTCGTCGTTGAAATAGTAGAAAGTGTGAAGCCATTTGTTCCGTTAGGCGTGTATTTGATTTTAGCAATCTCCAAAAGTTAACTTATAAAATTATCTGTCTTTTTCTCGTTTGCCATATTTTGGAGTGTTGTTAATTGTTTCTGTTGCAAATGTATCAAAATCCTCGTGTAATCGAATACGTGTACATAAAGTTAGAGGTTTATTCTTTTGTCGAGCCAGTTTTGTGGGGTGGCAAAATATTTCAATCCTTTAAAATACTTGTCATTTCAGTGGCTTGAGG
>JAGPHP010000063.1 GCA_018055415.1 Breznakibacter sp.
ACTAACCCAAGTAATTAATGAGGATGTGAATCACTTAAAACCGTGAACTTACATCCAGGGCTTGAAATGGTTGTTCTAGTGAAACGATGAGAAGTAAATGGTTGAACTCTTACATCGAACTCACGTTGAATAATAAATAATTTGTAGTCTAAAACGCATTTATATTTAACACAATAACCTAAATTAATTAAGTAACTTTACGTTTAGCGATTAAATCTAAGCTCTTCAACCCATGAAAACGATAATCATAACCGTAAGCCTAGCTATCACACTTATAATTGAATGCAAACACGACCCATTGTGGGTGGCTCCAAGCAGTGAAAGGCCCACTCAAAGTAACGTGTGCGATCCTGATACAATCTACTTCGTGAATTCGATAGGTCCGCTTATTGCCTCAACATGCGGAACAACAGGTTGCCATGATGCTAATGGCAGTGCGGAGGGCAGAAATCTCACCACTTACAGTGGTATCATGAATTCTGAATGGGTAATTCCATTTAACGGCGAAATTAGTAAGTTATACGTCTACGCAAACTATCAAATCACGGGTAAAGATCCCATGCCGCCATCCTCGCCAGCCATGTCTGAGGCCAACATAAGTATGCTTTTAAAATGGATAAATCAAGGAGCTAAAAACAATAGTTGCACCTCTGAATGCGACACCGTTCAGGTAACTTACTCACTATTGATAAAACCATTAGTGGACACTAATTGTAAGGGATGTCATAATGCCACAACGCAAAGTGGTTCGGTTAACTTAGATGGTTACGCAAATTTTTCGGCACATGCAGAACGAAGTTTAATTCGAATGAGAGACAGTCAAAATCCGATGCATACAAGCGGAAAACCATCGGACTGCATTTCACGAACACTTGAAATTTGGATTACCGATGGAAAACCAAACAATTAAAATCATGAAAAAAGCGATTATCAGCGCAGTCTCTATCTTAATCATATTAGTACTTCTACCCCATTGTTACTACGATAGCGAGGAGTATATCTATGGCAAGAGTGCATGTGACACCACAAATATCAGTTATGCAAATGACATCTCACTGATAATGAATCAACATTGCAACTCGTGTCACAATCAGAGCGTGCCCTCTGGTAGTGTAATTACCGATAACTACGCCAGCTTATTAAAAATTGCAAACGATGGCCGATTATGGCAAACAACAAGTAGCGGATCGATGCCAAAATCGGGAAAACTTGACGATTGTACCATCAATAAAATAAAAGCTTGGTTAGATAACGGGGCCAAGAACAACTAATTAAAATTAAAGAATTAACAACCAATAAATTTTTGAGTAAATAAAATAAGATATATTCAAATAATTACTACTTTTGCGCCTCGGTGTGTAATCTCTTATTGAACATTGGAGTCACGTAATATTGCACATCTAAGTTTAATGCATTAAATTTAAGAAAATGAACTTGATTCAAGTTGCAGAAGAGGCTTTTAAATCAGGAGTTGAGCTTCCTAAAGTTACCCCAGGTGACACTATTTCAGTTCACTACAAGATTGTGGAAGGTAACAAAGAGCGTATCCAGATTTACAAAGGAGTTGTTATCCAAATCAAAGGTGAGGGTGGCAACAAAAGAATTACAGTTAGAAAAATGTCTGGAAACGTTGGTGTTGAAAGAATTTTTCCAATCAATTCACCTTTCATCGAGAAGGTTGAACTTAACCGCGTTGGTAAAGTTCGTCGTGCAAGAATTTACTACTTGCGTGAACTTACTGGTAAAAAAGCTCGTATCAAAGAAAAAAGAGTTTAATACATTACCAAATAAAAAAGAGTCTTCTAATCGAGACTCTTTTTTTTATCTACACATCAACAACAATACAATTTTATTTCTTATATTTAACTAAAACAATAGTCCCCCCCTAGAAACACCCTTTTAAATTATTAGGTATGTTAAAACAAGATGTTGAAAAGGCAATAATTTCACAAATAGGGAAAGAGATATACTCCTCAAATCTCTATCTATCAATGGCTTCATGGGCTCAATCACATGGGTTTGGCGGCACTGCACAGTGGCTTTATGCACAAGCAGATGAAGAGCGTTTACACATGCTTAAATTTGTGAATTACGTTAACGATCGTGGAGGACATGCCATTATTTCGGCAACAGATGCACCTCCAGCTCAATTCAAAGGTGTTCAACAAATCTTTGAGCAAGTACTTGAGCACGAGTTAATGATATCCGACTCCATCAATCACATGGTTGAAACATGTATGGTGGCTAAAGATTTTACAACGCTCAACTGGCTTCAATGGTTTGTAAATGAGCAGATACAAGAAGAGGCGTCCGTTTCAATTATCCTCGACAAACTAAAACTTCTTGATGGGCAGAATATGTATATCTTTGACAGAGATGTTTTTGCGCTACGTCAAAGTGCAGCTGCAAAAGAGACAATCTAATATTACTGCGAGAGTCTGTAAAACAAAAGACTCTCGCAGCAAATATTAATAGACACACTATTTAACCTAACATCACCTACCCAATGAAATCAGACTTCTGTTTAAGTGCATCCAAAGCACTCTATTTTATTGCACCAATACTTCTATTCAACATAACTACAAGTTGTAAACACGAAGGAGATATTTCTCAATTTGAGCCTGTCTCTTATAGCAACAGCATCAAACCAATGATTGAAAGCAACTGTAACATGAGCGGCTGTCATGATGGAGGCGAAGAGTTTAGTTTAAAAACATAAAACGAACTCATGGGCATTGTAACTGCCGGAAATAGCAACAAATCGGAACTTTACCAAGTAATAACAGCCTCATGGGATTCAAACAGAATGCCCCCAGGCGATAGAGGTCCGCTTTCGAAAGAACAAAGATCACTTATTGATGTTTGGATTGAACAAGGTGCAATAAATGACGAAAATAAATAACAGACCCATGACATTAATAAGCCTAAAAAAATATCGATGATAGCTCTTACAATAGGAGTGGCATCGTGCTATTACGACTCGGACGAACGCATTAATATCTCTATTAAAAACGAATGTAATTTAGATAATGTAACCTACGAAACTTGCGTTAAGTCGATCATGGATAACAACTGCAAGGGGTGTCATAGCGCGAGTAATGCATCGGGAGGTATAAAGCTCGATACTTACGCGAACACAAAGGCCAACTATAACCTTAGTATGACAGCTATCAACAATGAAACAATGCCTCCACCTTCTTCGCCCGATCTTTCAGCTGAAAACATCACCATCTTAACAAACTGGGGAGCTCAAGGATTAAAGGAATAATGCAAAATCAGCATTTAAAGAGATACTTTATTAATTAGTCAAACAGAACTAAGATGAACAGAATAACAGTAACACTTGCCGCCCTTTTTTTTTCATTCCCATCCATCTTTGCTCAAGACATGGATCAATGGCTTGACAATGCAACTGAAGAGACAAACAACCTTACTACAGCCACATTTAAAGCCACTAGAATCATCAATGGACACTCGATTGAGAGAATGAAATATGGTCAACTTGATTTTAGAATCCATCACCGTTTTGGATACCTAGATGGTGGATATGATCAATTTTTTGGAATGGATCACGCAGTTACATTTTTAGGTCTGGAATATGGAATCAACGACCGTTTGATGTGCGGAATTGGACGATCGGCCTATCAAAAAACAGTTAATGGCTTTTTAAAGTATGCCCTTTTTCAACAGCAAACTGGTGCTAAAAATATGCCAATCACTCTTGTACTTTTCACGAGCATGGAAGCTCAGACTGGGCCATGGAGTGAACCAGAGAAGACAAATTACACCTCATCACGATTCAGCTATGTTTACCAAGCTTTAGTTGCGCGCAAAATAAGTAATTCATTCTCGGTTCAAGTAACGCCAACACTTGTACATCGCAACTTAGTAAAGAAAGAGGTTGATCCAAATGATGTTTTTGCATTTGGTGTTGGTGGACGAATGAAAATATCCAAACGAGTGTCATTAAATGCCGAATACTACTATCAAATCAACCCAATTAAGATTGATGGCGTAAAAACACCCAACAGTGCTTCTATTGGTGTTGATATTGAAACGGGCGGGCATGTTTTTCAGCTATTTTTAACCAACTCTAAACCTATTCAAGAAAAGGGATTTATTACTGAAACAACAGGCAAGATAGCCGAGGGCGAAATATTAATAGGATTCAACATTTCGCGCGCATTTTCGTTATACACTAAGCACTAACTAAAATAATAAAAGATGAAAAAGCTATTTTTAGTCCTCGTCACCACACTCTTTATCTTAGAAACTGCAATTAATGCGCAAGAGAAATTTGCCACCCAAGCAGGTCATATTTGGATCTACTCAAACGCGAGTGAGGTCATTGAAGGACACAACAAAACCGTTGCTAGCTTCCTTGATATTACTACTGGAGATATTGCCTTTAGACTGCTTGTGAAATCATTTAAATTTGAACAAGCGCTTATGGAAGAGCACTTTAACGAAAACTACATGGAATCAACAACGTTTCCAAAGTCCGATTTTAAAGGTAAGATAACGAATCTAAGCGATATCAATTTCAAAAAGGATGGAATTTACAAAACCAAAGTAGAAGGGGCAATGACAATACATGGTGTTACAAAAACGATTCAGGCAGATGGTTCTCTTGAAGTTAAAGGATCAACTGTAAAAATTAGTGTACAAATACCCATCGTACCCGAAGATTACAAAGTTGAAATCCCTTCAATTGTTAGGGATAAGATTGCTAAATCCATTACTGTTAATGTTAATATGAGTTACGATCCACTACAAGCCCCCAAAAAATAGTTATGAAAAAGATATTAATTATAACAGTTGCCGCAATCGTACTTCTTGGAGCAATCTATGGATATTATCTTTACAATAAAAAAGCTAAAGATTTCACCAATGCCAAAGTTGATATCTACATAACTGCTGGAGATATTTATCAAGATTTTATTGCAGATGAGACAAAAGCAAATAGTGTATATGTTATAGCAGACAACGTTATTCAAGTTACAGGCGTTGTAAAATCATACAACATCAACACTGATTCGACTCAAACAATTATTTTAACAGACACAAAAGCTCCCGAAGCTTTTATAAACATTACACTTGAATCGAAGGTTCCGATCAACGCAAATCTAGTATCGTCAGGTCTATTGATAAAAGTTAATGGGCAATGCACTGGGATTTTAGATGATTTTATCGAAAAGAAAGTACAATTTATTAGAGGAGGGGTGGTTTTATAACCACCTTTCTTCTTTCAGTACTCTTACATCATATTTGGCGATTTTTTCAAATGCTTTAGCACCGCAAAAGCTCGATCCACATCTTCATCGTTAATAATTATCGAGAACTCATTTGTTGTTGAGATAACCTCACGAATATTTATTCCCTCCCAAGCAATTGCCTTTAAGATATAGTAATAAAATCCTGACACCGTGGTATTTGCCGTGGGAAGTTTAATGGTAATTGCGCTTAAATTACTCCCTTTAAAAAGGCACTCTTCGGATGCAAAATGTGTATCTACAATTTTCACATAGGAGCTACTAACAACCAGATTAGACTCAAATACACCACGTACAAACGTATAAAATACATCGGGATGTTCAGATACAATTTTCAACACCTTACTATGACCATTTACAAGCGTAGTAGAGTTTTTGAACGTATAATCCGTCAAGTCTGAACGCACAATAATATCGCCCAAATTTTCAACAAGCTTTTTTAGATTCCGATTCAATGAAACATCTAATTGAGGCACAAAACGATTGACTGCCATAACAATAGCGCCCTGCTTTACTTTGCGCATTGTTAAAGCTTCAACTTGAGGTTGAATTTTACGAGCTAAACAAGAGACATTTACAATCCCCTCCGCCAACGACTCCACCAAAAATGGTTTTACTTGAATAACCGATTCAACGGCCTGCGCTACTGTAATCATTTTACATTATTTTAAAGTGCAAAAATAATGTAAAATGTTTAAATTTTAAAATTATGTGATAAAATTCAATTGATGAGAAAATTAAATATCTAAAATTTAAACTTTGTGGTAATTTTTGCACTATTCCCCATTTTATCGGTAGCTCTTATTTCAACTGAATGCACCTTATTTCGGAAAACGCGCGCTTTAGCGATGGGCATTAACAAAAGATCGCTCTTTTTATCGTATTCGAGTAAAACCCAACTACCATTAATCATTGCACTATACGATGCAATTTCAGAACGCTTATCCACTGCCTTTACAACTACATACTTGCGACCTTTATAATCAAAATCTTTAGGGACATTAACTACCGATAAAGCGGGAGCTACCGTATCTACCGAAAAAACATGCTGACCGAACTCCTTGATAGTAACTCGAAACTGCGACTTATCACTTTTACCACCTACGTACGCAAGTTCACCACTCTTTTCTATTCGACTAATCAATAACGACTTAGAATATTTACGCAAACTTTGAGGAATTGTCAACTCAACATCAACACCCGAATGAATAGCAATATCTTTACTACCCAAATTATAAACAGGTGAGTTATATAGTTTATTAAAATCGGTAACAGAACATTTTAAAACAATATCACTATACAATGAGTTTTCTGAAAATGTAAAGTTGACACCATTTAACTCTTTTGTTGCAACTTTACCACAAACGATCTCATTTGCACTCTTCTTAGTACTTTTTGTAGAGATAACTTTTTCGCCAACAACGGTAAATTTCAACTGAGAACTATTCTTTTTGGCGTCGGTTAACTCAATTTCTACGACTCCTTTTTTAGCCGGTTCCACAGACATCACTCCCCTATCGGGAGTCTTTTTATAGATTGAAAGGTGATTATTTGGATCAATATAAGCACGCACAATTATTTGATCGTTATTAACCTTCGCTTTGTAATCAATTAAGCTATTTATGTATCGGGTTTCATCAAATCCGATAGAATAAAAATCACAGTAAAAAACAGGCAAATCGTCCTTTCGAACACTATAGGAGTAAACGCCACATTTTCGCTGAGAACCATCTAGGAGATCGTAAGCTCGAATTCCAATGGCAAATTTCCCGGCAATTTTAACTTGAGCCCCCCCTTTTAAAGAGAGTTTTCCATTCGTATTAACCACCTCGAAATGATGAACCCCCTTCTTCCCATTTACTGTACCATTAGATTCAAGCGGATAGATAACTATTGAATTAATTTTTGGCGCTATATGATCGGCAATTCCTTTCATATAAAAATATGGATTAACAACACGTTCGGATATGGTTTCACGCAATTCGAAGTGTAGATGAGGCCCACCTGAAAACCCACTATTGCCAGATAGTGCAATAACGTCTCCTTTTTTTACAACGATCTCATCCTTTGCAAAATTGTGATCTAACTCAAATGATTTGTTCTGATATTGAAGTGATGTTACTGCCGAATCGATCTTACCAACGTAACTATCCGAATGTGCATAAACTGATGTAAACCCATTATAATGTGTGACATACAACGCTTTACCATAACCAGTTGAAGATACTTTAACCCTTGATACATAGCCATCGGCAACAGCCACAAGCTTTAGCCCGGTGGCTCCATTGGTTGAATAATCAATTCCAGCGTGAAAATGGTTGGGACGAATTTCAGCAAAACTACCCGTTAAACTAGGTTTATCAATTTTTATTGGAGTTATGAAATCAATCGATTCAGATTGTGAAAACAGTGTCCAACAGAGCGATAAAGAGATCGCAACAAAAAGAGCTCTCATTTTATGGATGACTTATTAAAAGAGCTGCAAAGCTAAGGATTTTGAGCAAATAAAGACAAAAAAAAGCTCCTTGATATCCAAATCAAAGAGCTTTTAAAAAATCTATTTTTTTATCGGCTTCATTTTCAATTTATCGCCGGTTGTTTCGGCTATAATCTTATAAAAATCTGGAGAGTAGCCCGGAAATTGAGCGTGCGCAGGGTGTCCGTGCGGATTTTTCAAGAAAACGCCATTACGCTCTTCGTGTAAATTTCCATCAAGATACTTTACCATTAAGAACTGCCCTAACTCCGTCCATCTCTCATGAACCAATTCACTCTGTTTCGCTGAATACTCCGTTAAAAAATCACGAGCTACCTTAGTATCCTTCTGATAGAGTTCTAATGCAGCTTTGTCAATAGCAGAACTGTAGATTAAGAAACGATCTTCCAGCTCCTTTTGAACCTTTAAAATGTCAGGATGCATTAATGAGTAACGATTATAAGACATATTACTCACCCAATTAAATACCCAGAAATTAGATTCCCATGTAAAATCGAGTAAAGAGCCCACGCCCACTTTAAAATTATAAGGTATATCGGTAATACCACAATAAATGGGCACATATACAGAAGAAGCCGCATCATCGACTCCGAACCATAAAATTCCTCCAATTGGATTTGGTAGATAACTACGCATTTGAGCTACAAACGAGAATCCTGTTTGCTGAGTTGCAATGGCACGCTCATTAAAATATTCAGTTGTATCAACTTTCCAAGTCAACGGTCTAAATCGATAAGGACAAGAGAAGGGGCCAGCGCCAACATCTTTGGTCATGTCTAACTCTGTACCTTCGTAATGATCACGCATAATAGCCATCACATCTTTTACCTCAACCTTTTTAGTAGGTTTAACCCACAATGGAAATCGTTTAGATTTATCGCCATTAAAATACGCCTCATACTTATCCATTCCGGTGGCCAATCTGCGAAATCCGGCCCATACACGCGCTTCACTAAATCTTATGGCACCATAATCAAGAGGTGCATAAGCATCAGCAAAGCTAAAATCAGATTTATCACCAGTGAAATATCCCTTTGCAATGGCAAAGTCAATTACATCCGAGGAGTATAGCGTATTTTTAGCATCATTTAAAGGAAATTTAGTAATTCGAGCTTGGTTAGCATGTCCACTAATAAAACCATCTGGGATACGACGAGCAACCCAAACGGCTCCTTTATTGCTAGGCCCTTTTCCAATCATCTCCATAATCCAAGCCTCGTTAGGATCAGCAATGGAGAATGACTCTCCTGTACTGTAATATCCATATTCGGTTACAAGTCCTGTCATCACTTCAATGGCTTCGCGAGCCGATTTTGAACGTTGAAGAGCGATATAGATTAAGCTACCATAATCAACAATTCCAGTGGTATCTTGTAACTCTTCGCGACCAGTGAATGTTGTTTCTCCAATAGAAACCTGATACTCATTGATATTACCAACTACACTATAAGTCTTTGTTGCTTGCTTTATCTTGCCCAAATATTTACCTGTATCCCACTCATAGATATCTAAAAGAGCGCCATCAGCATAATCGGCAGCAGGAAAATGGTACAGTTCACCGTACAAATCGTGCGAATCGGCTGAATAGGAGATCATTGTGCAACTATCTTTTGCAGCCCCTTTAGTAATAATAAAATTGGTGCAAGCAATCGAGTTTACCCCTTGCAACAACACAAACAAAACCAAACCAAATTTTAAAAACAAATATCTCATTATAAACAAATTAAAAAGAGTTCCATAAATACTTACGCAAAAATAACCAAACCATTTAACCAACCAACATTTTGTTCAAAAATAGATTTTCGAAAAGTTGAATAATAAACAGCAACAACATGACAATAGTTTAAGAAATGAGTTTAAGATATTTAAATAGATAAAAAATAGAGATTTCACCTCCAATTATTCCCATTTCTTTCGTTACTTTGCACAAAAAACAGAAAAACATATGGTATATCCAATCAAAATTATTCTTTCATCAATCTATTACGCTTCTTTTAATGTTTTATTAGTTCTTTTTCATCCATTCCAAGTTATAGCGCATAAAATTTGGGGGTATAAAGGGCAACAAGGTGTAGTAAATACACTTAACTACCTATTGATAAAATGTTTTGTATTTCTTGGTGCTAAGGTTAAATTTGAAGGATTTGAGTCACTGCCACACAATAGACCAATCATTTTGATTTCTAATCATCAAAGCACACTTGATATTCCAGCGATAGTTGTTGGTTTCAGAAAGCACAATATGAAATTTATCTCTAAAGTGGAGTTAGCTAAAGGGTTACCAAGTATCTCCTACAATTTACGTCATGGTGGTTCGGCTCTAATTGATCGTTCAAAAGGTGCATCATCTATTAAAGAGATACACAAGCTTGGGGAACGAATGGAGAAAAATTGCTGGTCGGCTTGTATTTTCCCCGAAGGTACACGAAGCAGGGATGGCAAATTAAAAGAGTTTCAGGTTGGGGGAATCAAAACACTACTGCGTGCAGCTCCATCTGCTATTGTAATACCATTTTGTATAGATGGGCACGGTAATTTACAAAGCGAAGGCTACTTCCCGCTCAAGCACGGATGTAAACTAACCTACTCGGTGCTTGAAGCAATAGAACCAGCAAACTTAACAGCCGAAGAGATTACGGCTATAGCGCATGAGCGTATTAAGACAAAATTAAACTACTAACCTCACCAGCAATGCTTCAGATAGGCAAATTAAACCAACTAACGGTTGTTAAAGAGTTAGATTTTGGAATCTATTTAGATGGATTAGATAAAGGGGAGATTTTGATGCCTCGACGTTATGTTCCGCATGAGGCAACAATTGGAGAAACTCTCGAATGCTTTATTTATCTAGATTCTGAAGATAGGCTTATTGCAACAACCGACAAACCCTATTTGATGGTGGGCGAGTTTGCCCTATTGAAAGCAAAAGAGATTAATAGAATTGGCGCCTTCATGGATTGGGGATTAATGAAAGATCTCTTAGTTCCATTTTCGGAACAAACAGTAACAATAGAAGTTGATCACGACTACTTTGTATATTGCTATGTTGACACTGAATCTCAACGTATTGTAGGTTCGTGCAAACTTGATAAATTCTTAGACAATGTGCCTCCAACCTACGAAGTGGGTGATGAGGTAGATATTATGGTGTGTAACTTAACTGATATTGGCTACAACGTCATCATCAATAACTTACACTGGGGGATGCTTTACAAAAACGAAGTTTTTAGACCTCTTAAACGTGGCGAACGTACCAAGGCCTACATCAAAAAAATAAGAGAAGATGATAAGATCGATCTTTCGATCACAAAACCAGGATTTCAGAAAATAGACGATACTGCAGAACTCATTCTCTCAAAAATTGAGGCAAGTAATGGATTTTTACCATTAACAGACAAATCAGACCCTGATACTATTTATAAAATACTGGGTATTAGTAAGAAGAGTTTTAAAATGACCATTGGAGTTTTGTATAAACAACGACTAATAACTCTTGAGAAAGATGGAATAAAGCTGGTCAAAAAATAGAGATAATTTAAGATATAAAATTTCAAGATGCGCCGTTTTCAATGAAAGTGGCGCTTCTTTTTTTACTAAGCGGAATTACGCTCTCCGTTTCAACAAAAAAGGATAAAAACAAGCTTCGTACGAACAAAAAACAAAAACCATTGTTTTGTTAAGGCTGTCAGATAAAAAGGAGACTAATTAATAAACGATACAATCTCAACTTTATCGAGCATAACGAATAGCTTTACTAATTACAATACTAATATCATGCAACAAAACAATCCGTCAAACCAGAACAATCTTGACCAACAATTTGAAATACTTTTAAACGATTTAAAATCTCGAATGCATAACGTACTGCATGAACGAGATTCGGCAGATAGACTAGGTATTAGTCGCGGTTGGCCGCCATTTGTTCTTCGCGAGATTATGACTTCGAATCCATTTTCGGCTGTTACACCAGTAGAATTAGGTGGATTGGGTGGTGACATTGCACAAAGTATAGCGCTGATGAGTGCAGCTTCCTACGAGTCACTAGCCCTTTCACTCACTTTCGGAATCAACATGGCACTCTTCTTACAACCAACTCTAAAATATGGACAAGCTGGAATTAAAAAGGAGGTGGCTAAAAGATTTGTGAACAACCAAAACATGGGTGGATTAATGATTACCGAACCCGATTTTGGAAGTGATGCCTTAAGTATGCGCACCTACAACACAAAAGTAGATAATGGATACCATATTAACGGCACCAAACATTGGGCAGGTTTAACAGGTTGGGCCGATTTTTGGCTTTTAACATCACGTGCGCAAACGGCTAATGGTACTTTAGCTCGCGACATTGACTTCTTTGTTGCCGACATGTCGAAATCGGAACAACAAATTGTGGTTGAGGAGCGTTTTGAAAATCTTGGTTTATATCAAATCCCTTATGGTCGTAATCGCCTTGATTTAGTAGTTCCTGAAGAGAATAAATT
>JAGPHP010000225.1 GCA_018055415.1 Breznakibacter sp.
GTACAATACAAAAGCATTAGAAGCCTTAAACTTAATAAATTCCCTTACTCGCTCTATTTCACCCTTAACGAAGAGAGCAAAACAATTAAAATACTTGCTTGCTTTCAAAATCAACAAAATCCTAGACGTAGGCCTTGTTAATATCTCCAAAGTGGCGAAGCGCAAAAGGGATTCATTGCAAGGAAAGCGGCCAATGTCATTAAGTTAAGCCACCGACAAGGTTTCCTACCACTGTCGGGGTAGAGTACCCTGTCGGTGGTTAAAAATCCCGACAGTGGTAAACGATTCCTAACTTAATAAAATTGGCTGATCGGCACGGAAACCCAGTAGTGTAGCGCAGCGGAACGAGGAGTTGCAGTAAAATGCCCGACCCAATGGCGCTGGTTCAAGAAACTCCAAAAACAGAGGATTTAAGCCAGTGGGATTTGCCCAAAAACTCAAGACTCAAGACTTCAGACTATTCAACTTTTTTTCATACCTTTGCACCCTGAAAAAATTGAAGAAATGGGCTTTATAGAAGAGATTACACGACGCAGGACTTTTGCAATTATTAGTCACCCCGATGCAGGAAAAACAACGCTTACAGAGAAATTACTTCTGTTTGGTGGAGCGATTCATGTGGCGGGTGCGGTGAAATCGAATAAGATAAAAAAGACGGCTACTTCCGACTTTATGGAGATTGAGAAGCAGCGCGGTATTTCGGTGGCGACGTCGGTAATGGGTTTTGAGTACAACGGATACAAGGTAAACATCTTGGATACGCCTGGTCACCAAGACTTTGCAGAGGATACTTTTAGAACTTTGACGGCTGTTGACAGTGTAATTATTGTAGTGGATGCTGCCAAAGGGGTGGAGGCACAAACGCGTAAACTCATGGAGGTTTGCCGCATGCGCCACACGCCTGTAATGGTGTTTATCAATAAGTTAGATCGTCCAACAAAAGATCCGTTTGAGCTTTTAGATGAGATTGAAGAGGAGTTACAAATTAAAACGCGCCCTATTTCGTGGCCAATTGGAAACGGAAATCAGTTTCAGGGGGTTTATAGTATGCACGACAAGAGTTTGTACTTGTTTGAATCAAGCAAACAGACTCTTGAAGACGGAATTGTAATTAAAGATTTGACAGATAAGGCAGTTGATGCAAAGATTGGTCAAAAAGCTGCCGACCATTTACGCGAGGAGACCGATTTGATTGAGGGGGTTTATCCAGAGTTTAACCAGGAAGAGTATTTAGCTGGTCGTTTGGCACCCGTACTTTTTGGGTCAGCACTTAACAACTTTGGTGTTAGAGAATTGCTGCATGCCTTTTTAGAACTTGCACCATCACCACGTCCAACAACAACCGACTCGCGCGTTGTAGAGCCTACTGAGGAGAAATTTACTGGTTTTGTATTTAAAATACACGCCAATATGGATCCCAACCACCGCAATCGCTTGGCGTTTGTGAAGGTATGTTCGGGTAAATTTGAGCGTAACACCAACTACTACCATGTTGGTCAAGGTAAAACGATGAAGTTTTCGTCGCCAACAGCCTTTATGGCCGATAAAAAATCGATTATTGACGAGGCCTATCCGGGTGATATCGTGGGTATTCCAGACTCTGGAAACTTTAAAATTGGCGACACCCTAACCGAGGGCGAAAAGATAAGTTTCAAAGGACTTCCGAGCTTCTCGCCCGAGCTCTTCAAATACATCGAAAATGCCGACCCAATGAAGCAAAAACAGCTGGCTAAAGGCATCGACCAGTTGATGGATGAGGGTGTGGCACAGCTATTTGTGAGTCAGCTTAACGGGCGCAAGATTATTGGAACTGTTGGAGCGCTTCAGTTTGAGGTTATTCAGTATCGTTTATTGCACGAATATTCGGCAGCTTGTAGATGGGAAGGAATTAACTTGTACAAAGCGTGCTGGATTCGCTCATCGGACAAGGCTGAATTAGAGGACTTTAAGAGACGCAAAGTACAATATATGGCTAAAGACAAGTGGGGACGCGATGTCTTTTTGGCCGATTCGTCATACATGCTTCAAATGGCTCAAGATCAGTTTAAGAAGATAGAATTTCACTTCACCTCAGAGTTTTAATTTTGTTTAAAACTTACGTGCAAAATGAGAGGTTAATTTGTAAAAATGTAGTTAATTTGCAATAACATACAAATGTTTCCGTTATGGGTATTTTAGATATTTTTTCTACAAATTCGTCATCCACTCTTAACAAAGAGACCAAAAAGCTTATCCGCGAAAAGCGCGTTGAGAGCAGCGATTTAGCAACTGCTTATGGCACAGGACACATTCCTGTTTTTGCAACACCTGCGCTAATCAATTTCATGATTCAAACCTGCACGCAACTCATTGAGCCATACTTACCTCCTGGAAAAGATACTATTGGTATAGAAATCAATATCAAGCATTTAAAGGTGGTAAAAGAGGGTGAACTATTGAGATGTACTGCCTCTCTAAAATTCATTGATGATAAACGTCTATTTTTTGATGTGGTAGTAATAAACGAAAACATGGAAGAGGTAGGTGCTGGAGCTCACGAGAGAAATATTGTAGATGCCGCACAGTTTATGGCCAAGATGAAGAAGTAAAAGGATACCACAAAATATAAAAAACCGCCATGAAAATAATTTCTGGCGGTTTTTTGTTGTATAAAGACCTCCCCCAACCCCTCCAATCGAAGATCAGCGAAGCTAAAGGAGGGGAGTGAAGTAATTACTTTCAAATTCATGCTTTGTCCCCCTGCTAGGGGAGGTCTCTATGCGAACCTCTGCGTAACAATTAATCTAACGCTTCGGTCTCTTCCTACGCTTCTTCTCAACCGAAAATCCAAACTTCCCAATAGCCTTACCTGGCTTATAATAATGTCCATGGGTATAAGAAACTAATTGAGCAGACTCTAAATCGAATTTTCCGCTTTCTGGATCTAAAAACTGATCATCTACACGCACATTTACCACCTTGGCAATAAACATATCATGAGATCCAAGTGGTTTTATATCAACCACCTGACACTCAATATTTACAGGTGACTCCAAAATTCCGGGCGCTTTAACAATTGTTGATGGCGATGGCGTTAACTTCATCTGCTCAAATTTATTATAATCTTTACCCGAACGCACGCCACACCAATCGGTTTGACGAGCCAAATCAACTGTAGTTAAATTAATTACAAATTCTCCTGTACGCTTTAAGATCTCATAACTATGTCGCGATGGACGCACCGAAATATAACACATTGGAGGATCAGAACAGATAGTGCCCGTCCAGCTGATGGTAACAATATTATACTCTTCGGGAGTTGAGCCAACCGTGACCATAACGGCAGGCAAAGGGTAAATCATAGTACCCGGTTTCCAATCTACTTTTGCCATCTTATAAAATCCACATTTGATCGTGAAGAGTTATCTTTTCGCAATAGTGACAACGTAAAGAGATAGGATTTGACTCGTACAGAGAGAATTTAGTTGTTACCGGTTGATTATTGGTAATACACTGCGGATTAAAGCACTTCACAATACCAACAACTTCTTGAGGCGCAGATACTTCACGCTTCTCTACCACCTCAAAATTTTTAATAATATTTAGTTTGGCCATGGGCGCTACCAACGATATTTTGTTGATTTCCGAATCTTCAAAAAACTTATCGGCCACCTTAATAAT
>JAGPHP010000064.1 GCA_018055415.1 Breznakibacter sp.
CTGTCTCTTTACGCTCCTCCTTGGCAATAAACTCCTTTATTAAAGCGACATCAAGCTTTTCTAAGGCAATATCTCTAAAAAAATCATTGACATTTTTATATCTAAAATGTTTGGTGATAAGATATATTTGTGCTTCTGAAAGTTCAATTTTGGAGTTCTTCAAACGGCGAGAAAGCATATCCCTTCCCAAGTCAGCTTCTTTGCTTCGGAGGTCTCTTATAGCCTGTTTTATCTTTGTCTTGGCTTCCGAAGTGGTGGCAATCTTAATCCACGAATCTTTAGGCTCCTGAGTTTTTGATGTGAGCACTTCAATGGAGTCGCCGTTATTTAAAATATGGCGAATAGGCACATGTTTATTGTTTATGATGGCCCCCGTACACTTATTTCCAATGGCAGAGTGTATTCGGTAAGCAAAATCTAAAACGGTAGCTCCTTTCGATAACCGGATCAAATCGCCCTTTGGAGTGAATACAAAAACCTCATCATCGTACAAATCAAGCTTAAATTCTGTCATCAAATCGATGGATGTTGAATCTGAATTTTCAAGCAAATTACGAACTTTGCTAAGCCAACCATCTAAGCCCGACTCCCCCTTTCCCCCTTTATATTTCCAGTGAGCAGCTAAACCCATTTCGGCAATCTCATCCATTCTGCGTGTACGCACTTGTACCTCAACCCATTTTTTTTCAGGACCTAATACGGTCGTGTGCAACGATTCGTATCCGTTACTTTTAGGGATAGAGATCCAGTCGCGCAAACGACTTGGATTGGGTTGATATTTATCGGTCACAATAGAATAAACTCTCCAACACTCTGCTTTTTCATTTTTCAGGTCGGTATCTAAGATTACTCGAATGGCAAAAAGGTCATACACATGGTCAAAATCCGTTGATTGATCTTTTATCTTGTTCCAGATGGAGTGAATGGTCTTTGTCCTACCCTTAATCTCAAAGTTAAATCCTAGTGTTTGCAACTCTTTTTTTAGTGGCTCAATGAAATCGTGAATATATTGATCGCGTTTCTCTTTGCTCTCTCTCAATTTTTCAACAATATAGGTGAACATCTCTGGATTGAGATATTTAAGGGAGAGATCTTCGAGCTCTGATTTAACCGTGTAGAGTCCCAAACGATGTGCCATGGGAGCATAAAGATACGAAACCTCTGAGGCAATCTTCTCTTGGTCTGCTTTTGGAAAGCCCCCAAGCTGTCTCATTGTTTGTAGTCTCTCTGCCATGATTATGAGAATCACCCTCAAGTCTTGTGCAAAGGTTAGCAGCAGTTTGCGAAAGTTTTCGGTCTGGATAGAGCTGTTTTTAGAGTATAAATCTGCTACCTTGACTAACCCCTCCAATATAATTACGGCTTGATCTCCAAACTCTTTACGAACGGTTTCGATATCGATGGCTTTAATACGCACTAAATTATAGAGTAATGCGCAGATAAGCGATGTGCGGCCAAGACCTAACTCTTGAACTACCACACGAGCCACCGTAAGATAATGCAAGACAGTTAGTTGTCCATCTGGAGTGCGTTGATTTGGATTTTGAGAAAATGATAGCACCATTGCCTTACGAATCAAGGCAATATCCTCTTTTTGAAGAATATCTTTACTCACTTTTAATAGTTCGCGGTATTTGAGAACAATCTCAATTTTATCCTCCTCTTTCTCTACCTTACTTTCCATGTCAACACCATTTGATTTGTTGGGTAAAGATAATTTTTTCTAGGAAAGAGGGCTATATATTGAACCTTATTTTCGTGATTCTAAATTTTGGGGGTTATTTCCTAATTCAATGCGAGTTTGATGTTTTTTTGAGACGTCCATTTATGGCGTCTTGTCACTTAATAAGTAATAGGAACAATATATTGTCGTAAATATTTTTTTGAAGGTAGCGGCAAAGTCCCTCTCCCTTGGAGAGGGATTTAGGGTGAGGCCTTTTAAAAAGTACGATATTATTTAACTCTCATTACTTATGTTATCTTAAAAGGATTCAAAAATCGTACTCTATAACTTCTAACTCACGTTATTTTTTACTTTGCGATTTTTCTTTAACTCCGTTGATCTTCGATTGCGGAACTTTGCTTTATAACTATAGATTTTGCCGAAGGCAAACCACAGTATAATTGAAGCCCAAAACACAAATACTTCATCTAAATTTGCTCTTGATCCTTAATTTCTTACATCGAACTCACGTTAAATAAGAATCCCCCACAAGTTTTTCTTGGAGGGGACTATTTATATATTCTTATGACGTTTCTGTCTATCTTGAAATTAGATTAATATCATTCAAGAACTTCTCTTTGTACGATTTGCCGATAGGTAAGACTCTGTCTCCACTCTCGGTTTTAACCACGATGGAGTTGTTTTCAATCATCTTTATCTTCTCTATGTTTATTATAAAAGAGCGGTGAATGCGTGCAAAGGAGTCGTCTGGCATCTTATCCGAAATCGCCTTCATGGTAAAGTGAGCCGTATATCTATCCGAAAAAGTGTTTAGCACCACATAATTTTCAAGTGCTTCAATCCACAAGATATCTTCAAACTTTACTTTAACAAGCGATTGATTATTTTTTATAAAGAACTCGGTCACCTTCTTGGTTGGATCTTTAATCTCATTTTTCTCTCTAGCTCTTGATATTGCTTTTATAAAGCGTCCGTAAGTGACTGGTTTAAGAAGATAGTCAGTTACATCATATTCGTACGACTCTAAGGCGTATTTTTCTTTAGAGGAGTAGATGATGACTTGAGGAAGAGTATTAAGTGCTTTAAGAAATTCAATACCCGACATTTCAGGCATTTCAATATCCAAAAAAATCAGTTGTATCCCACTACTGTCAGGTTTATTAAGAGCGTTTACCGCATCAATGGGATTAGAAAATGATTCAACTAAATATAATCCCTCGGTTCTTGTAATGAACTCCGTGATAATCTTCGTCGAAAGTTTATCATCGTCGTCTGGCATCTTATCCGAAATCGCCTTCATTGTAAAGTGAGCCGTATATTTATCCGAAAAAGTGTTTACCACCACATAATTTTCAAGTGCTTCAATCCACAAGATATCTTCAAACTTTACTTTAACAAGCGATTGATTATTTTTTATAAAGAACTCGGTCACCTTCTTGGTTGGATCTTTAATCTCATTTTTCTCTCTAGCTCTTGATATTGCTTTTATAAAGCGTCCGTAAGTGACTGGTTTAAGAAGATAGTCAGTTACATCATATTCGTACGACTCTAAGGCGTATTTTTCTTTAGAGGAGTAGATGATGACTTGAGGAAGAGTATTAAGTGCTTTAAGAAATTCAATACCCGACATTTCAGGCATTTCAATATCCAAAAAAATCAGTTGTATCCCACTACTGTCAGGTTTATTAAGAGCGTTTACCGCATCAATGGGATTAGAAAATGATTCAACTAAATATAATCCCTCGGTTCTTGTAATGAACTCCGTGATAATCTTCGTCGAAAGTTTATCATCATCTATAATAACACAATTCATACAATCAGATTTTTCTCAAAAGTAAAAATTATTATAGATTTTCATCTATGTATTAAGAAAAAAAATTCCATTAACGTAAAATTAATTGTGACAAACGTCTCTTTTTTGGTGACGAATGCCATTTTGTAAATCAAGCCAAGGCATCTATTTACTACTACTAATATAGTGATTTTTTAATAAATCAGCACGTTTAAGTGATTTTGTTAGCCATTCTAGTTCAATTTGTTCTCTTTCCGTTGAAGGTAACTCCCACGCACTCACCTCGTGGCGTAATCGGGAAGTGATATTTTGCAACGTAATGGCTGCTGAAACTGAGATGTTTAAGCTTGCCGTTAACCCATACATCGGTATGGTGATTTGCTCATCGGCCAGTGCTAATAGTTCGGGTGATATACCCGTTAGTTCGGTTCCAAAGGCAATACAGAGGGGACTTTGTGTTAAATTGAGTTCACTAATGGGGGTTGCTTCAGGATTTGGAGTTGTGACGATAAGTCGATATCCTTTGGCTTTGATTGATGCAATGGTGCTTTGAAGAGAATTGGTTGGGGTTATTTGATGTTGATGAATTGTGAGCCATTTATTTGCCCCCATCACCACATCAGGATTAAGATTGAATTTATTTCGATTTTCTATAACATGAAGATCTTGGATGCCAAAACACTCAACGCTTCGGATGACAGCACTGTAGTTTTGGTGTTGAAACAGATCTTCCAAAAGTATGGATACATATCTGGTGCGGTTTGATAGCGCTCGTTTGAAGGCATTTGCACGCTCAGGCAACATAAATTGGTAGAGGTAATCTATCAGTTCGTTGTTATTTGAGTTCATATAATTGAATATTTGGGATCAAGAGTAAAATATGGTGGAGTTTTTTATCTCGCCTACGGCTTCGATTTGAATTATTACGCAAAGAAACGCAAAATTACCGCAAAGTTCCGCAAAACCAATTGCTAAGGGGGGCAAATGTTTGTAATTTAAACACTCTTAGATCAGGTTTTTAATCTGTTTCTTTGCGGACCTTTGCGATTTTGCATTAACTCCGTTGATCTTCGATTACAGACCTTTGCGTTATATTTAAAAAGTTTGCCGAAGGCGAACCGCTCTTAAATTTAAAGCACACAAAAAAATAGAACTCCACCTACTTTTGCACTTGATCCACTGTAACCCAAATGTTAAAATTAAGCCTAAATGGGTATAAAATAAAAAATCCTGAAGATCTTACAACCTTCAGGATTTTTGCGGAGAGAGAGGGATTCGAACCCCCGGTACCTTGCGGTACAACGGTTTTCAAGACCGCCGCAATCGACCACTCTGCCATCTCTCCCTGATAACGAGTGCAAAAGTAGAGCTTTTTTTTTTATCTCCAAATCAATTCGTACTTTTTTTTAATGATTTTATCACTTTTTTTTATTCACCCTTTTTGTTTGACAAATTTTAATGAATTTAAATACTTTTTTTATCATTTTTTTTCAAAACTATTTTGATGACAATGAAAAAGCCTTATATTTGTAGTGTTTACGTGACTCAACGATTTTTTTACCCTAAAATTATCTTACATTATGAACAAACAACAATTAGTAGATGCAATCGCTGAGAAATCAGGATTATCAAAAGTTGATTCAAAGAAAGCTTTAGAGGCTTTTGTTGAAGTAACAGGATCAGCACTTAAAGGTGGCGACAGAGTTGCCCTTGTAGGATTTGGATCTTTTTCTGTGTCGGAAAGACCTGCTAGAACTGGCAGAAACCCACAATCTGGTAAAGAGATTGTTATTCCAGCTAAAAAGATAGTTAAATTCAAGCCTGGAAGCGAACTAGGTGATTCAGTTAACTAGATTTCAATTTTTTGAAAAGATATTGAGAGTAAGCCATGGTTTACTCTCTTTTTTTGTGCCTACTGTAATGGTGATTGATGTAAAATCAAGTATTCACTCAACATTATTCCATCTGAACAACCGTTTCTAGACGTGGATGTAAGTCCACGGTCTAAGGTGATATACATTCTCTTCGATCCATCGGATCGACCCTGCTCTGCAACCATCGGATCGTCCATTCTTAGCTGAGGGGGTCCCTCGGGAATCAGTATGTGATCTCTTTTATTTACAATATAATTAATTATTATGAAGTTATGATTTGACGACAAATGTCTGTCAATAAAGTCGTAGTTATACGCTGTAGGCGTATAATGTGCATAACCCCCAGATTTATCTGGGGGAATAGTCATAAGAGTCACAACAACTCTGTAAGAGTTGACATACAAAATACTTAAATGGTAAACTCCTACGGAGTTTTGTTCTATTAATCGCATCTTCCCCCAGTTAAAACTGGGGGTTATGCACTGTCAACTCCTACGGAGTATGATTTATGATATTACATGCAGAATAATATCTATTTCAATGTATTAAATGAGTTTGTCTTGGATTTAATTTCAATTCAATGTTAGCTGAGCGTTGTCGAAGTATGGATCGATGAGGGGTTAATATTTGAATTTTTATATCGAACTCACGTCAAAAAAGGGACAGGTTTCAACCTATCCCTTCTTCTGGGTTTATAAATATTATTACGATATACTTAAGTAATGAGAGTTAAATAATGACGTACTTTTTAAATGGCCTCACCCTAAATCCCTCTCCAAGGGAGAGGGACTTTGCCGCTACCTTCAAAAAAACATTTACGACAATCTATTGTTCCTATTACTTATAATGAAGCTTCGCAAATTAATTTAACGCCTATATCTTTTAATTTAAACTTCTGTATCTTTCCACTTCCAGTGAGCGGGTATCCATCCACAAAGAAGATATATTTTGGAATTTTGTGGCGCGCAATCTGTCCTCTACAAAACTCTTTTACATCCTCTTCAGCCAATTTTGCTCCATCTTTCAAAATGATAAATGCGGCAACCTCTTCTCCATATTTCTCCGATGGGATTCCAACAACTTGAACATCTTTAACCCCCTCAAGTTTGTATATAAACTCTTCTATTTCGCGTGGATAGATGTTCTCCCCTCCCCTTATGATCATATCTTTAATGCGTCCAGTAATACGGTAGTTACCATCTTCTTGTCTTATACCAAGATCTCCGCTGTGTAACCACCCCTCGCTATCAATGCACTCTTTCGTGGCTTGTTCGTTTTTATAATACCCTTTCATAATGAGGTATCCTCTGCAACAGATCTCTCCTTGCACGCCTGTTGGCACCTCTTTACCCGTTTCGGGATCTAACACAACAACTTCGGTGTGTGGAAAAGGCTTTCCCACCGTCGTACATCGTGTTTCAAAGTCGTCTTCAATAGTGGTATGCGTCATACCAGGCGAGCTCTCGGTTAAGCCATACACACTCGTTATGTGAGTAATATGCATCTTATCGGTTACATTACGCATAAGCTCAATCGGACATAAAGCACCGGCCATTATGCCTGTTCGTAAGGAGGTTAGATCGAAAAGATCAAACATGGGGTGGTTTAACTCGGAAATAAACATGGTCGGCACTCCATAAAGGGCAGTACATCTCTCTTTATGGATGGAGGCTAATACCGTTAGCGGATCAAATTTCTCAACCATTACTTGCGTACTTCCGTGTGTCAGGCTATTCATGGTTGCCAGCACAATACCAAAACAGTGAAATAGTGGGACACAGCAGCAAAGTTTGTCTTCTGAGGTGAAATTCATCCCTTCGCCGCAGAAGTAACCGTTATTTACTATATTATGGTGTGACAACATCACTCCCTTAGGAAATCCAGTGGTACCTGAAGTGTATTGCATGTTAGCAACATCGTGGCATTTCACTTGTTGCTTATTTGCATTATAAGCTGTGTCGTCAAGGTTTTTACCCAACAAAAGAAGCTCGGCGGTATTATACATGCCTCGGTACTTCTCTTGGCCAATAAAGACCACATTTTTTAAAAATGGATATTTTGCAGAGTTTATAAAACCACGCGGTTGACTCTTTAATTCAGGCAATAGAGTATATGTCATATCTACAAAACTGCCATCAAATACACCATCACTTATGCATAATGTATGTATGTCGGCATTTTCAACAATATACTCAACCTCGTGTTGTTTGTAGTTGGTGTTGATGGTAACCGAAACGGCACCTAATTTAGCACAAGCAAATAAAAAGGTTAACCAATCAGGCACATTCGTTGCCCAAATACCCACATGGCTACCTTTTTTGACGCCAATATCCATCAACCCTTTGGCCATGTTGTTAACACGTTCATTAAAGTATTCGAAGGTGAAGCGTAAATTTCTATCAGAATAGACAATAAACTCTTTTTGAGGGGTTGTAAGTGCCCAATGTTCGAGATATTCTCCTAATGTTTTATCACTTATATGTGGTTCTATAGATTTTTCCATGAATTAAAATGGGGCATAAACAATCGCTAATATTTGGGCTGATTCATCACTAGCAGAGCGCGCATGATGTGGAACAATGGAGTCGTAATAGATGCTATCCCCCTCTTCCAATATATACTTATCCTTACCATAAGTAATCTCCAAGACGCCACTGATGATATAGATAAACTCCTCCCCTTCGTGGGTGGACATGATAAAGTCTTTCTCTTTATGGGGCTCAAAATCGATCACAAACGGCTCCATGTGGCGACCACTTTTTGAGCTTGCGAGCGAATGATAGCTTAGTGCTTTATGAGTCGATTTGCCGTCGGACTTAATATTAACGGTGCTGGTGTGTTCGTTTTTTCGTGAAACCACAGGCCCCAGTTCGTTATTATCGTCTAAAAATGTGCCTAAACGTACTCCCATGGCACGGGCAATTTTAATTAAAGGCGAGAGTGAAGGTATGTTTATATCATTCTCTATGTGTGATAATTGACTGATAGTAAGGCCGCTACGCTCAGCTAATTGCTCGAGTGAAATGTTTTTACTCTCGCGAATTAATTTAACCTTCTCGCCTACAATTTTATTAGAGATCATACACTTATAACTTTATTTGACGGTTCAAATCATCTGTTTACTTATTACAAAGATATTTTTATTCTTTATAAAACAAAAAGTTGATCTGTTAAAAAAATGGCAATTGTAATATTAGATCGATGAGATGGTTTTTGAACCTATTGCTACCGCACGATTTCATCGTTTGGTACTATATGTAGGTACCAAACGATAGGAATCGTGCGGTAGCGATGGGTTGTTTATCCTTTCTATTATCTCTCTTTTTTACGATCAATAGGATCGACCAATTTAAAGAATAGAGAGATCTATTTGGTCGATCCTATGGATCGATGAGGATGTGAATCACCTTATTCCGTGGATTTACATCCACGGCTATAAATGGTTGTTCCGATGGAACAATGAGGATGTGAATAGAGACTAGATCTTTATTTGTATATCAAATTTTAGCTCAGACGCCATAAATGGACGTCTCTACAATGGGAATAGGTCGTTTTAACCGAAGAGACGTCCATTTATGGCGTCTTGAATGCACACAATGTATTTCAATTTATAAGATCAATGCACCCTACTCTACCAACTCGACTTCAAATTTATCCGAATCAATTACAATAGACAAATCTGTTCCCTGAAGAGTAATATAGATACGATTACGAGTGGCTGTTTTGGTTATGATCCCTTCAATATTTTCAAATGGCGGCGTTAAAATGCGCACTAATCTACCTACCGTTAACGCATTCGCCTCTATGGTAAAGGGGATGTTTTGAGCTACTGTTTTACGCATGAGCTCAATCTGAAATGGCGGTATTTTAGCCGCTTCACCAAAAGCTCGCACAAAGGCCACAAAATGTGGTATATTGTAGAGGATGTCTCGTTGCTTATCTTCAATATTTACAAAGAGATAGCCATTTATAGCCGGTAATTCAACCCATTTCTTACGATCGCTCCAAGTCCGTAGCTCCCTTTTTATGGGTAGATAACTCTCAATACCTAAGAGTTCTAACTTCTCGGCTAACTTTTTTTCAGCTCTTGAGCGTGTGTACACCGCATACCAAGCCATCTACTGCTCTTTTTTCAATAACGAGAGAGTGCTGCTAATGCGCTTCATCCCCTCAACCAGTAAATCTTGTGAGGCAGCATAAGAGAATCGAATGCAGTTAGGTGCGCCAAAGGAGTCGCCTCCCACACAAGCTACATGCCCTACCTCTAGTAAGAAGATGCAAAGATCGTCGCTCGTTTTTATGACTCTATCTTCGTAGGTGGTATTTAAATAGTAAGAGATATCGGGAAGCAGATAGAACGCTCCCTTTGGAAGACGTACGTTGACGTGAGGTATAGCTTTAACCAAATTATAGACCAGATCACGGCGTTTCAAAAACTCTTCACGCATCTGATAAGTGCTCTCTAAACCGCCTTCAAAAGCCGCTTTGGCAGCCATCTGCGCAACAGCACAAGCGCCCGATGTAAATTGCCCTTGCAGTTTCACAGCAGCCTTAGCAATCCATAACGGAGCTGCTATAAAGCCAATTCTCCAGCCTGTCATGGCATATCCTTTGGATACCCCATTTACAATAACAACTCTATCTCGAATAGACTCAAACTGAGCTATCGATTCATGCGATCCCTCGTAGTTAATATGCTCATAAATCTCATCCGAGATTACAATTATATTTGGATGTTTTTGTAAGATGGAGGCATACGCTGCCAAATCCTCTCTTGAGTAGAGTGATCCAGTTGGATTAGAAGGTGAACTATATAATATGGCTTTTGTCTTTGGTGTTATCGCTGCTTCAAGCTCTTGTGGCGACATTACAAAGTCGTTTTCAATGCTACTCTGAACCACTACGGGTGTTCCCTCGGCTAATTTCACCATCTCAATGTAACTTACCCAATAAGGCGCTGGGATAATTACTTCATCTCCAGGGTTTAATAGACAAAAAAGAACATTCGCAATTGAGTGCTTAGCACCTGTTGATACCACTATTTGATCTTGTGAATAGACTAGTTTGTTTTCTGTTTTTAATTTATTCGCAATTGCTTGGCGCAGTTCTACCAAACCAGGAATTGGGGTGTAGTGCGAATAGTTATCATCTATTGCCTTTTTAGCTGCCTCTTTTATATGTAGAGGTGTGTCAAAGTCGGGTTCTCCAATACTTAAGTTTATCACATCAACACCTGCTGCTTTTAACTCTCTACTTTTGGCAGCCATGGCCAATGTTCCTGATTCGTTTAAGATGGCTAATCTATTTGATAACATTGAAATAATGGTTAATTGTTAATTATAAATGGTTAGTTGTTAATTGTTAATTAACGCGTGTTCACCGCTACCGCACGGTTTCATCGTGTGGTGCTTATGTTTGTTGGCTTAATTAATTTAGTTTTTCAATTTGTTGTTTTGTCAACCCTGTAAGCTCCATGATTTCAGGAATTTATTTTCCTATTTTCAGTGCATTTTTCGCAACTTTTTCAATTCCCTTTGCAATTCCTTCTATTACTCCTTCTTCCTTGGCTGTATCTAATGAATTTTTCAAGTCACGATAGTATTTCAAACTATCTTCGTATGAACTTAACATTTTATATTATTTTTTTTTGGATCAACACCTACAATGCAGATTGTTGTAACACTATATTGATTTCCACACCTTAAAGTGCCATAGGCACGGCCGAAATGGTAGCCTTGGATTTTAATTCAAGGTTTCGTAAAGGTAAATTCACAAAACGGCATTACGTGATATTAACCATTCCCTGTTTATCTGGCCCTCCCCAGAAATTAGCCATTAACAATTAACAACTAACCATTAACAACTAACAATTAACCTCGAACCATTAATCATTCACAATTTACCATTCACAAATTTCGATCACCACGATTTACCATGGATTGAAATCCATGGCTACCATGCTGGCCGTGCCTATGGCACTCTAATAATTATTATCCGCCGTCGCCGTGTTAATAAACTATATAAACATTCATAACCACAACTAACCATTAATAATTAACCATTAATAATTAACCATTAACAACTAACCATTAACAACTAACCATTAACCATTAACCATTAACCATTAACCATTAACCATTAACAACTAACCATTAACCATTAACCATTAATAATTACCTATACGTCTTATTCATCAATATATTATCAATAATAACCATCGCAGCCATGGCTTCCACAATTGGTACCGCGCGAGGTAAAACACATGGATCGTGACGTCCGGTAACGGTTGATTTTATCTCTTCATTTTGGGCATTTACGGTGTTTTGCTCTGTTAAGATGGTTGCGATAGGCTTGAAAGCCACATTAAAATAGATATCCTCACCGCTTGAGATGCCTCCCAAAATACCTCCTGCATTATTTGTTCGTGTTCTTACACGTCCATTATCCATATAAAACTCATCGTTGTGTTGTGAGCCAGTTAGGTGCGTTGTGTCAAATCCTAAACCATATTCAAATCCTTTAACAGCATTTATGCTGAGCATCGCTTTTCCGAGTTCGGCATGAAGTTTATCAAAGACTGGTTCGCCTAAGCCCACAGGTACGTTTTTGATGACGCATGTAATAATTCCACCTACTGAATCTTTATTCTGAC
>JAGPHP010000065.1 GCA_018055415.1 Breznakibacter sp.
AAGGAACCACTGAAACTAAATACTAAGATTATGAAACGATTGTTATTATTACTAGCCATATTATTTACGGGGGTGCTCGCTCACTCTCAAGAGGTAAAGTATAAAGCTTCCTTTACATTGAATTTCATACGCTATATAGGTTGGCCCGAAGAGCAGACCAAAGGCGAGTTTGTTATAGGTGTTTTAAAGAACAAACCATTGGCAAAACTCCTTACAGAACAGTCCACAGGCAAAAAATTTGGATTTCAAGATATTGTTATCAAGGAATTTGCTACACCTGCTGAGGTTACAAAATGTCAGGTACTATATGTTGGTAGCAGCGTAAGTTTATCGAAGTATGGGGCCGAATTGATACAAAACTGCGGAGGTAAACAATTTTTACTTATCGCAGAGTCAGAAGGTGCAACAGATAAAGGAGCCATCATAAATTTCGTGCTTGTGAACGATGTTTTAAAATTTGAGTTATCAGCTGCAAATGCAAGCAAAATGGGCTTAACCTACAGTTCAAAATTATCAACGATGTCATCGGCCATAAATAAATAGCATTATTTAGTAACCCAAATAAGACAAATACGTAAGAAGGGGAATAGCGTTTGAAATGCATTATCCGTCTTACGTATTTTTCAATTTATAATAGTACTTTTTTTGATTTTAATTACCACTACATGAAGAAATTATTATTAGGTATAATCCTTTTATCTCTTTCACTTGGCACACAAGCCCAAGAACTTAAGTACAAAGCAGCGTTCACTTTTAACTTCATTCGATACATTGGTTGGAGCGATCAGCAGACCAAAGGAGATTTTGTTATTGGTGTTGTGGGAAAAAAAGAGCTTGCCAAGATGTTAGAAGAGCAGTGTGCAGGTAAAAAATTTGGATACCAAAATATTGTTATAAAAGAGTTAGCAAACGTTGAGAAAATTGTTCCGTGTCAGGTTCTATACATTGGTGAAGATATTGCTTTTGAGAAAAACTACGATAGAATTTTAATGAAGGGGGGACTTAAAGATTTCTTGCTAATTACAGAGACACCACATGGCATTAGTTCTGGATCAATCATAAATTTTATACTTGAAGGAGGATCAGTCCTTAAATTCGAAATATCAGACTCCAATGCAAAGAAAATGGGGATATCGATTAACTCAAAACTTTCTACAATGACTTCGGCCATTAAAAGATAAAAATAGATCGAAAATAAAAAGAAAAGCCGCTTTGAGAACTCAAAGCGGCTTTTCTTTTTATTAAGTAATTATTATTTACCTTGAAGCTTGATTAAATTTAATGCCGAACCCGCTTTAAACCACTCAATTTGCTGTTCATTATAAGTATGCTTGGCTAAGATCGTCTCCTTTGAACCATCTTTATGCAAAATATCGATAGTCAAATTTTTACCTGGTGCGAACTGAGCAAGATCAACAAAATTAAAGGTATCATCCTCTAGAATCTTATCGTAATCGCTCTCCTTTGCAAAAGTAATACCTAACATACCCTGTTTTTTCAGGTTTGTTTCATGAATACGAGCAAAACTCTTAACCAAAACGACTTTAACCCCTAAATGACGTGGCTCCATAGCAGCATGTTCGCGCGATGAACCTTCCCCATAGTTTTGATCGCCAATAACAATGGTTGGTATATTAGCCGCTTTATAACTACGTTGAACGGCAGGCACCTCGCTATATTCACCTGTCAATTGGTTTTTAACCTTATTTGCTTCGCCATTAAACGCGTTTATGGCTCCAATAAGCATGTTATTTGAGATATTATCAAGATGACCGCGATAGTTTAACCAAGGGCCAGCCATCGAGATATGATCTGTGGTACATTTGCCTTTAGCTTTTATAAGCAATCGAGCGCCTAAGATGTTTTTACCATCCCAAGCTGCAAATGGATCGAGTAGTTGAAGACGATCAGACTTTGGATCTACAGCAACTTTAACCTTGCTACCATCCTCTGCTGGTGCTTGATAGCCATTGTCTTCAACAGCAAATCCATTTGGAGGTAACTCGTAACCAGTTGGGGCATCTAGCGAAACCCACTCACCTTTATCGTTTTGTAACTTATCTGTTAACGGATTAAAGCCTAAATCGCCAGCAATTGCCAAAGCCGTAACAAGTTCAGGTGAACCAACAAACGCATAAGTATTTGGGTTACCATCAGCTCGTTTAGCAAAGTTTCTATTAAAAGAGTGAACAATAGTGTTTTTCTCTTTCTTTTCGGCACCTGCGCGAGCCCACATTCCAATGCAAGGGCCACAAGCATTGGCAAAAACTTTACCATTAATTTTATTAAAAGTCTCAATTAAGCCATCCTTATCAATAGTATAACGAACGAGCTCCGAACCAGGCGTTATTGTAAAATCGGCTTTCGCCTTCAATCCCTTTTTTATAGCATTTTCGGCTACTGAAGCAGAGCGCGATATATCTTCGTATGAACTGTTGGTACAAGAACCAATCAATCCAACCTCAACTTTTAAAGGCCATCCATTCTTTTCGGCCTCTTCACGCATTTTAGAGATAGGCGTAGCACGGTCTGGAGTAAAAGGGCCATTCAAATGAGGCTCAAGCGATGACAAATTGATCTCTAATACTTGATCAAAATATTTCTCAGGATTTGCAACCACCTCAGCATCTGCCACTAAAAACTCTCTAACAGCATTGGCTGCATCAGCAACATCATTACGGTTTGTGCTTCTTAGATAGCGCTCCATTGAAGCATCATAACCAAAAGTAGAGGTTGTAGCACCAATCTCTGCACCCATATTGCAAATTGTACCCTTTCCTGTACAAGATAGTGAAGCTGCACCCTCACCAAAATACTCAACAATACAGCCCGTTCCACCCTCTACGGTAAGCAAACCAGCTACTTTAAGAATTACATCTTTGGGAGATGACCAACCACTTAAGCGACCCGTTAATTTAATGCCAATTAGTTTAGGGAATTTAAGTTCCCAAGGCATACCAGCCATTACATCAACAGCATCGGCACCACCAACACCAACAGCAACCATACCCAAGCCACCTGCATTAACGGTATGAGAGTCGGTTCCAATCATCATACCACCAGGGAACGCATAATTTTCGAGTACTACTTGATGAATAATTCCAGCACCAGGCTTCCAGAATCCAATACCATAACGATTAGAAACAGAACTCAAAAAATCATAAACCTCTTTATTAGAATCTTTTGCTGTAGATAAATCGATATCTGCTTTTATTTTTGCTTGAATAAGATGATCGGCATGAACAGTTGATGGAACTGCAACTTTATCTTTTCCAGCCTGCATAAACTGCAACAAAGCCATCTGAGCCGTTGCATCTTGCATAGCCACTCTATCAGGATTAAAATCGACATACGACCCTCCTCTTTCAAATGGAAGTTGAGGAAAACCGCCATCAAGATGCGAATATAAAATTTTCTCCGTTAATGTTAACGGACGACCTAATAATTTGCGCGCCGCTTTTACTTTCTCAGGCATTTGGGCATAAAACCCTTTAATCATTTCAATATCAAAAGCCATAAAAATCTGGTTTAAATGTTCCAAGAATTGTTTTTATCCATTTCTCACGTTAAACACACAAAGTAATAAATAGTTTTTGAGGGGACAAAAAAAAGAGCAATAGAATTAAAAACAGAGTAACTTTAACCCTCGAGATTGTTATCCAATTATATTGAAAAAAAAAGAGGTTATAGAGTAAAGAAGAGTAGTTATTATTAATTTTGCACCTCACAAACAAGAAAAAATGGCAAAAAAGAGTAGCTCAGTAAAAGATGAAGATGAAAAACCCTCAAAACCAGGGCAAAGCAAAGGTGAAATAGAGACACATCATAAAGGACGCTTTACTTTTGGCTTGATTCTATCTATTATTGCCATCTATTTAGCGGTTGCATTTACATCATTCCTCTTTTCAGGAGCGGAAGATCGAAGTAAGTTCGACAAAGGACTATGGGCTCTCTTAAAAAACAAAGAGGCAGATATTCAAAATGTTACAGGACCTATTGGAGCCTATCTTTCTGATATGCTCTTTAACAACTGGTTTGGACTTAGTTCCTTTATTATTCCATTTATACTATTTCTTATAGGCGCCCGCCTTCTTGGATTTAGAATTCTGCCAATGCGCAAAAGCATTGCACACTCTTTTATTGTTGCTATTTGGTTATCAGTTACTCTTGGGTTTATTTTTATTAAGAATACAGAGGATAATTATCTATTGTTAGGCGGTGCTCATGGATATTTAATAAGCGAATGGCTATCAAACTCTATCGGAGGCGTAGGTACAGCCCTTTTGATTTTAATAACCTTTTTAATTTATATGGGAATAACCTTTGATTGGTTTATTCCACTCTTTAAAAATAGCATCAAAAAGGCGGCAATGGCGGCAACTGCTAAAAGAGAAAAGGAGGCTTCAAAAAAGGAGAAAGAGAAGGAAAAAGAGGCAGGCTTAATTGCACCCATAGCGGAACCAATCGTTCAGTCAAATAATGAAGAGCCAGAATTTATCTCAAAACTAGAAAAAACCTTTGGTCTAGACG
The DNA here is from genome assembly GCA_018055415.1 of Breznakibacter sp. Classification (GTDB taxonomy): domain Bacteria; phylum Bacteroidota; class Bacteroidia; order Bacteroidales; family Marinilabiliaceae; genus JAGPHP01. The sequence goes on from JAGPHP010000065.1 coordinate 4,531, forward strand.
AAGAGGGTCTCATCGAAAATGATTTTCTTGAATTGGAAGATGACGAGACAAATACCCAACCAGTTCCTATTGTAAAAGCTACCCCTTTGGTTAATCATGCGTCAACCGACGATGGACTTGTGATCGAGCGCCCCATCGAAGACGTTGTTCCAGAAGATTACAGCCATGAAGTGCGGGGCGATTACGATCCTACTCTCGATCTATCGCACTACGAATTGCCTCCGGTATCACTTTTAGCTGAGTTTCCTGAGTCGGACGAACAGGTATCGATGCAGGAGCTAGAAGCCAATAAATTAAGAATAACCAAAACACTTGAAGATTATAATATTAAGATAATCAAGACCAAAGCAACTGTTGGCCCAACCGTTACGCTTTACGAAATCATTCCCGAAAAAGGGGTGCGCATAAGCAAAATCACAAACCTTGAGAATGATATTGCACTCTCGTTGGCAGCTCTTGGCATCCGTATTATTGGACATATTCCGGGCAAAGGCACTATTGGTATTGAAGTGCCAAACAATGAACCCAAAGTGGTTTCAATGCGCTCAATCATTAACTCAGCTGCCTTTAGAAATTCAAAATATGAACTTCCTATTGCTTTAGGGAAAACCATCAGTAACGAAACTTACATGATGGACTTAACAAAAGCACCCCATCTATTAGTAGCAGGAGCAACAGGTCAGGGTAAATCGGTAGGTTTAAATGTGATTATCACCTCCCTACTCTATTCAAAGCATCCATCGGCACTTAAATTTGTCCTTATCGACCCTAAAAAAGTTGAACTTAACATCTATTCTCGACTTGAGAAACACTTCTTAGCCAAACTTCCTGGCGAAGAGGAAGCAATTATTACTGACGTTCAGAAAGTGGTAAGCACGCTTAACTCTCTTACTATTGAGATGGATACACGCTATAACTTACTAAAAGCGGCGAGTTGTAGAACAATAAAAGAGTATAATGGCAAATTTGTAAAACGAATGCTAAATCCCCTTGAGGGACACCGCTTTTTGCCTTACATTGTGGTTATTATCGACGAGTTTGCCGACTTAATCATGACAGCAGGAAAAGAGGTTGAAATGCCTATTGGACGTATTGCCCAATTAGCGCGTGCCGTTGGTATTCACATGATTATAGCAACCCAACGTCCATCTACCAACATCATCACAGGCGTTATTAAGGCAAACTTCCCTACTCGCATCGCCTTTAAGGTTGCGTCCATGATCGACTCGCGTACCATCTTAGACACCCCAGGCGCCAATCAATTAATTGGACGTGGTGATATGCTTGTTTCTGCAGGAGGAGAACTTGTGCGCGTGCAGTGCGCCTTTGTGGACACTCCTGAAGTTGAGCAAATAGCCGATTTTATTGGCAAACAAGCTGGGTATGGTGATGCATACTTGTTACCAGAAAATGTTGGCGAGAGTGCAGGTGATGGAGGAGAGTTAGATAACTCAAAAAGAGACACCCTACTTGAAGAGGCTGCTCGATACATTATTACACAGCAAACAGCCTCTACTTCCACCATTCAACGCAGATTCTCCATTGGGTACAACCGAGCTGGACGAATGATGGATCAACTCGAAGCTCTAAAAATTGTTGGGCCTCCCGAAGGTTCAAAACCGCGTCAGATACTTATATATGACGAGAATAGCCTCGATAGAATCTTTTCAAAACGATAATTAATAAAATTTTAATATTCGTTAATTGCTCATGGCACATTTATTGCCTACTGTTCGTTGTATAATTATAACTGTAAGATCTAAATATATGAGAAAAATTATTGCCAGTTTATTGATGCTAGCCGTTTCAGCACCTATATTTTCGCAACTAGATGCTAAATCTAAAGAGATACTTTCGGCAGCAGCCAATAAGACAAAAAGTTATACTTCGATGAAGGCAACTTTTACAATAACAATGCAAAACGCACAAGACAACACATCTGAAAGCCATGAAGGAAGCATTGCCGTTAGTGGAGAAAAATATCATTTAGTGCTACTAAACAATGAATCTTTTTTTGATGGTAAGACGGTTTCAACATACATGAAAGATGCAAATGAAGTAAACATCTCTGAACCTGATCCATCAGACGAGAATGTACTAAATCCTGCAAAAATATTTGACATTTACGATAAGGGCTTTAAAGCACAATTTGTAGGAGAGAAAAAAGAGGGTAACAAAACTATTAGCGAAATTCACCTATTTCCGCAATCGCTTAACAAGCCCTATTCGCGAATTAAGCTTTTTATAGAGAGCGAAAGCTATAGAATCTCTCAAATTGAGCAGATTGGGAAAGATGGTAACAACGTTCAAATTAAAATAAAAACATTCACGACTAACCAACCTATTGCAGATACGGAGTTTATTTTTGACACAAAAAAACACCCTTCGGTTGATGTAATAGACCTAAGATAATCCTATAGTAGTTTTTTTGATGGGCGGTGTTTCTAATTGGAGGCACTGCCCATTTTGTTGTATTATGGCTCGAAATGAATTGCTTGAAAGATTGTTTTTACATGAACTCAATCTTTTAAAAATTGTTTTAGTAAATAGAGGCGGTATGTTATAAAAATCACTAATTTTGCAACAACACATTTAGATATTTAAATACATAATATGAACTTCATATACCACTATTTTACAGAGCTTTGGATTCTCACGTTAGAGATGTCACCTTATCTATTACTAGGTTTCTTTTTTGCTGGTTTATTAAAAGCAGTATTTCCAAAGAGTTGGATTGATAGATACATGGGTAAAAATGATTTCAAGAGTGTTGTTAATGCCTCGCTTTTAGGTATTCCACTACCATTATGCTCTTGTGGAGTTATTCCCACAGGTATATCACTTCATAAAAATGGAGCATCTAAAGGTGCAAGTGTATCCTTTTTAATAAGCACGCCGCAAACAGGGGTTGACTCCATTTTGGTAACCTACTCCATGCTTGGACTACCATTTGCCATCATAAGAGTTATTGTTGCACTAATAACAGGCGTTATTGGAGGTTTACTAACAAATCTACTTCCATCAAAAGATCAGATTAAAGAGGCTCCACTAGATAGTTGTAAAACCGAGATAAAAGAGGTAAATAGACTATTAACCATTGTGCGATATGGCTTTTACGAATTCCTTATGGATATTGCGAAATGGCTGATAATTGGCCTACTACTTGCGGCATTGATAGCAGTTTTAATACCAGACAACTTTTTCACAACCTATCTCGATAACCGATGGCTTAGTATGCTTATTGCACTGCTTGCCTCCGTGCCACTTTATATTTGTGCAACAGCATCAGTACCCGTGGCGGCGGTATTGATGCTTAAAGGATTATCACCTGGCGCTGCGTTAATAATTTTGATGGCAGGTCCAGCAACCAATATTGCTACCATAACCGTTATTAAAAAGGTATTTGGTAATAAAACCTTCTACACCTATTTAGGATCAATCATTGGTGGAGCCTTTCTTTTTGGCACCATAATTAATGAATTCCTTCCCAAAGAATGGTTCATCTCAATGGCTTCCGCCTCTAACACACATTGCACTACAGGATGCGAAGATCCAACCGTAGGATTTCATCCATTTTACTATATCTCTGCTATTCTGTTGATTGGTTTAATCATTAATGGTTATGTACAAAAATTTATACAGAAAAGAAAACAAAAGGGAGCGCAGGTTATTACTCCTCAAAACTATGTAAACAAACCAAATGTTGCTAAAGGTAATTTTACTGCATTCAAGCCCGTATCAACAAACAGTACTACATTAAAAGTAACAGGGATGACCTGTAGTCACTGTAAAAACAGTGTGGAGAGTAATGTAGGAAAATTACCAGGGGTTGATTCTGTGATTGCTAATCCGGCACAAAATAGTGTAGTAATTAGTGGAAAAGATGTAGATATTAACGAAGTTAAAAAAGTGATAAACTCTTTGGGTTATAATTGTGAGTAAAGAGCGTATGCTTTACAAACTAAAAGTTTTAGTTTGTAAAGCACATTTTAACTAAGGCGGCTGCACTAACAGACACTTATCATTATTTGCGAAAGCAAAACATTTTGAGATATACAGCAATTGGCATTGCTGTATGAAGGCACTATTTTGATATTACATCAATATCACCATGATAGGAAATTGAACTCCTATTGGTTGAACTAATCGCTAATGAGGCGCTACCTTCAAATCCGATATTAAAAAACAACTTATAAGTGTCACTCTCTCCTTTTACACTACACTTCAACAAATAGCTCTTTCGTTTCTTGAGAAGAGTCATGTCATCGGCTTTTCCTATAAACTCCATACCACCATCGCCGCCATAACTGGAACTACCATAAGCACGACCATAAAAAGGGAGAGAACAAAATACAGAGTCGTTAACCACTTTAATGGTATAACTAGATCCGGCAAAATGCATTGATCGGCCAACTTGAGGTAACACAGTAGATGCAACAAAAACAAATGCTCTGCTATTTACCAACGAGTCGGTACGAGCAATTTGCTGTTTACGAGTTTCCTCTTTAAGCTCCTTTTTACTCTTTGATTGAGCAAAAGAAGATAGCGTGATTAAAAAAAACAGAAGGGAAAAAAGAATGGTTTTCATAGTTTTATGTTTAAAATATTACTCTTGTAACTTAACACAAGAATGTTGGCAAAAATGATTCCAAAATTAACATTTTATAAAAACGAACTACATCTCTACAAATTCAATAACAAATGTATCGCTAAGTATAAAAGAGCCTTTAATTTCGGCCCCGTCTTTAGTAATTATTACGTTCTCGACTCTATTTTTTGTAAAGAGATTTTTAAAGAAGGGCTTATCAAAAACAAATCCACCAATCTCTAACGGAAAGCGCAATTGGCATCCATTGGCATAGTTGCTACACCCCCAAGCTGTTCGGCCTTGCAGGATCTCCCCTTTACCACAAGCGGGACATAGATCGGGGTTGCGAGGCTTCTCAACCTTTTCGACCTGCTCTAAACGCAAAGCAAAATTTTCGTCGAATGAGAGGATGCCATCTGCCTTTGATCCATTAACAGTAAAACCTTTTATCAAATCGGTTTTTCGCTTTTGAATGAGCGATGAGAATTGCTTCTCGGATATCTTCTTACCCAAAAACTCGAAGGAGATAATTGTTTTACATCCCTCGGCATATCGGCTACAACCCCACGCTTTGTTGCCTCTAAGCATCTCGCCCTCGTTACAAGCCGGACAGTTAAACTTAACCGCTGGCTGAGCTTTTTTGGCACTATCGCTGGTTGCAGCCTGAGTGTCGGAGCTACTAGCCACAACGAATCGCCGTGTTTCGTTTTTGACAGAGATGACCAAATCGGCTACCATCTGCTTTAACTCGCTCATAAACTGCTCAACAGGAAACTCACCCCGTTCAATTTGACGCAACTTCTTTTCCCAAATACCAGTTAACTCGGCCGATTTGAGCAGATCATTCTGTATCACCTCTATCAACTGAACCCCCGTAGAGGTGGCTCTGATATTCTTTTTCTGACGCTCAATATATTTTCGTCTGAAGAGCGTTTCGATGATGTTGGCGCGGGTTGATGGGCGACCAATTCCATTATCTTTCATCGCCTCGCGCAGCTCCTCATCATCAATCTGTTTGCCAGCCGTTTCCATTGCTCGCAAAAGCGTTGCTTCGGTATAGGGTTTAGGGGGAGATGTCTCCTTTTCGGCCAAATTGGGCTCATGAGGTCCACTCTCGCCCTTCACAAACTCGGGCAATATATCTTCATCGCTCTTTTCGCGCAAAGCAGCCGATTGAAGCACCACACGCCATCCCTCTTTAACAATTTGTTTACCCGTAGCTTTAAACTCCACATCTTTAACCATACCCATTACCGTGGTGGTGCTAAAGGTACAATCGGGATAAAAGTTGGCAATAAAGCGGCGCGTAACCAAGTCGAACACAATCTGTTCGTCGCGCGATAGGGAGTGATTTGTAACCCCCGTTGGTATTATGGCATGGTGATCGGTGACTTTACTATTATCGAATACTTTTTTAGATTTAGGGATCTTGCCGCTAAGTACCACTTGCGTGAACTCGCTATACCCTTCGAGACCTTTTAAAATAGCAGGGATTTTAGGGTAGATATCGTCGCTCAAATAGGTGGTATCGACACGCGGATAGGTGGTAACCTTTTTTTCGTAAAGAGACTGTATAATTTTAAGGGTCTCATCGGCCGAAAAGGCAAATTTACGGTTACACTCTACCTGCAACGAGGTAAGGTCGAATAAACGGGGTGCCGATTCGGTTCCGGCTTTTTTACTAAACTCGGTTATTGCAAATGGAGCTTCGGTGATGGAGTTTAAAAACTGCTCACCCTCCTCTACGGTTGTAAATTTTCCTTTGGTAGATGAGAAGAGCACCTCCTTATAAACCGTTTTTAGCTCCCAATAGATCTCGGGCACAAACGACTCTATCTCCTTTTGGCGAGCCACGATTAGACCCAGCGTAGGCGTTTGCACGCGACCAATACTAAGTACCTGACCCGCCTGACCATATTTGAGTGTAAACAGTCGGGTGGCATTCATTCCCAAAAGCCAGTCGCCAATAGCGCGACTACTTCCGGCAGCGTATAAGCGATCGAAATCGGAGCCTTCGCGCAGATGCTCAAACCCCTCTTTAATGGCCTCTTCGGTTAACGATGATATCCATAAGCGCTTCATGGGCTTGTTGCAACCGGCCTTAAAGAGCACCCAACGCTGAATTAACTCCCCCTCTTGCCCGGCATCACCGCAGTTTATAACCATATCGGCCTTTTGCACAAGCTGCTCAATGGTGTTAAACTGCTTTTGCACCCCTTTATCGTTGATTACCTTTACCCCAAATTTGGATGGGATAAGCGGCAAATCGCCCAAATACCACTGTTTCCAATCGGCCAGATAGTCGTGCGGCTCTTTTAAAGTGCACAAATGTCCAAACGTCCAGGTGACGCAATAGTCGTTTCCCTCGTAAAAGCCATCTCTGCGACTTTTAGCGCCAACGATTAGAGCAATTTCGGCAGCAACACTTGGCTTTTCGGCAATACAAAGTTTCATTTAAAGATGGTGATTAGATGGAAATAGATCCCCTACATTTGTTTTGGGGAAGCGAAATTAAACCATTTAACCCAAAGAACAAATCAATTTTGAACTTATTAAATGATCGTGAGTTCGATATAAGATATGAATATCTTCAATTTATTTTGAGACGACGGATAATTACAGCCACTCCGACAGTTGATGAGCGCAGTTGAGGTCTGGGACATTAAAGGGGGGGGATATATTAAGTAATGTGAAAGAAATAATATCGTAATTTCACTAGTGTCCGGTTATTGAACTAGAGTTTTCTCTACATGCCTTAACTGTAAAGGGTTTTAGAGGTTTTTTTTATTTTTCGATTTGAAATTTTTCTTGAACTTCACCTGAAATTAAAATTCAGGTT
>JAGPHP010000226.1 GCA_018055415.1 Breznakibacter sp.
TTGTCTTGGATGTATTTCAGCGCGTCAGCAAAATAGGCATCTTGTTCCGCCCTGGTCTTTGCATTCATCGCGTCAGGTGATGCAGTGACCAGGAATTCCACCAGTCGCACCCCATTTTTGCGTATCTTGTCGGGCCATCTCATCTTGATGTTCTGCATCGCGCTGGCGACATCATCAGCAAAGAAATGGCTGTTGTCAGCTAGTCGAGCAGGGTCAGCGTTGGGCGTGTCCTGTTCCCTGAATGCATGCTTGAGGCTGCGCCGAATGCTTGCGTTATCGTTGAGCTTTTGGATGCGTAATATCGTGTAGTTGCTCATTGCAATATCTCCACCGGTGGGTGCATAAACATCATGCCGATGGCGGCCACTTTAACCCCGAGCGTTTGTGCTGAAAAGCACACAAACGGACTTACTACGGAATTTTCGAAGAAAATTCCACGCAAGGTAGAGGGGACGCCCCTCTACACTCCCCAAAAACTTGGCCGGAACGGGCAATAAAAAATCCAAATTTCTTTTGAATTTTTACGAGGTTGGTGTGTATGAATACACACAAAATTTGACAATTTTTGGCTTGTGTGTATAATTACACACTCGTATGGCTGTGTAGTGAAACAGCTATTTAGAAACCATCACTCAAGGATTATTTTCTCATGACAAGTGAAAAGATAATAAAAACGATTGAAGCTGATGGTTGGTACTTGCGGAGGGTTAATGGTAGTCATCATCACTTCAGACATCCTACTAAACCAGGATTGGTGACGGTTGCCCACCCTACTAAAGACTTGCCCGTAAAAACGGTCGCAAGTATTTTTAAGCAAGCGCAGATTCAGCTTTGAATGGTAACTGGGTTATACCCAGTTACCCGTTTATATTCACTTTGTGAAGGATGATCTTTATTTAAGGAGGAAGCTAATGTTAACTCAACACTTTTATCGTAGATTTATCAATTGATTATTTAATATAAAATAACTATTTTAGTTTAAAAGTAATACTAGTATTTTTTACTATCTTAAAAAGAATTATTTGGTTTTAATTTAAGGAAATCATATGTTTATACCAGTAGCCATTCATAAAGATGATGGTACTTCATATGGTGTGACTGTACCAGATATTCCAGGTGTATTTTCATACGGTGATTCTTTCGAAGAGGCTCTTTTAAATGCGAAAGAAGCCATTACCGACCATGTAATGATTTTGTTAGAAGATGGTGATTACTCGCCAATTACGACTACATCAATAACAGAGTTACAAAGTCATCCTGATTATGAGGGTGCTACTTGGGGTTTAGTAGATATTGACGAAAATATGCTTAATACTCAGCAAGTACGTTTTAATGTCAGTTGGCCAGGATATCTTGTTCATATTGTAGATGCCTATGCTAAAAAACATCATGAAACTCGTTCAGGGTTTTTAGCAAAAGCTGTTCAGCTTGCACTGAATAAGCAATAACCGCCTAACAAAAGCATAAAAAACACTCAATTTAAAACTTGAGTGTTTTTTTTATTTAATACATAGATGTAGATTTTGAATAGGCACTAAAATAAAAAATACCAGGTTAATCTGGTATTTTTTTGTTACTGAATTAATCTAGAATCTGTTTTATTTCTTCAATGCTCAAATCATATTTATTAGACATTGATTTCCATTTAGTATACATAGTTTGATACATACCAATACATGGCATATGTGAGTTGCTTCTACTCTTCACATGGGCGTAGTTACCGTTCGCATAAAGGGCATCAGCAAACCATCGAAATCTACTTTCATTATTTCCATCAAAGCCTGGGAATATGATGGAAGTTTCAGATATTTTTTTCTTATCTTCATCTGAAAGTTTGTCATAGCTCACTTGTATTGACTCGAATACTTCTAAAATATTTAATACAATTTGGGTATCATGATCATCAAAATCAGGGCTTACATGTAAAGCATAAGATTGATCGTATATCCAAGAGTAGCCTGATTTTAGGTGTGATGATAATTCTTCTAAGCTAGGGTCTTCATTTAATTTACCTAGAATCTCAAATTGATTTGCGAGAATCAAGCGTTCAACATCCGTTAATACCATAAATCTATTCCTTTACTGGTTGCGTTGTAGTAGCTACTTAATCTTAGGTATATTTAATTGATTAGAATAAGCTTCCTTGTGAATTTCTCTTAAATTTAAACTCAAGCATAGTAACTTTCCTACCTTGTTTAATACCTGACCATTCAATTATCCAGTGATCTTTTTCTTGAAGTTCTTTTACGGCAGGTTCAATAAGGTATTTCCGCAGAAGTCCAAATGTAGTTTTGTAGCTTTCAGGTGTTTCCATTGCATGATGAAATTCATAAATATTTATTTTTAACCAGCGGAAACCATCTTTATCTGTTTGATTATGCTGTTCAAATAATTCTAACAATCTCCAAGAATGGACAGAGCGTAAGGCGGTTGCTTGTTTTAGTTGATACTTGGTGAATTCTTTTTCTAGTTCAAATAAAAACGGAGTTATATATTCACTAAATCTGAATTTAACATATCCTTCTTTATCAAAATACAAATAGCCTTGCAGCCAGTTTACAACTGCAGTGCCCACTGCTTTACCATCTCGAACTTGAAATCGTAAGTATTTTTTTCGGAAGCTATCAGCCCCTTTTTTTAATTGTCCATACGCATTTTTGAGGTCTGTATCAAAGGTGTTGGCATATTCTTCAGCAGTGAGTGTTATCTCTTGATTAATTCCACCAAGCTTTGCAATACCACAAAATAAAATTCGTTTTTCTACAAGAGATAAACCTTGTGCTGAACGAGTTACTGAGTTTGAAACCACTACATTAGATTTTTTGTTATTTATCTTTGATTTAGAAACAGTTTGCATAAGCACAAATCCTAAAAGTAAGAGGTTTACGGTATTAATAAGATTAAATCACAGCTTACTTTTAAATAAAAGTAAGTTTATTAATTGGTCTTACTTTTAACCGTAAAAAACTTACTTTTATTGCTGTGAATAGCACCGTAAAAAACTTACTTTTAACCGTAAAAAACTTACTTTTAACCGTAAAAAACTTACTTTTAACCGTAAAAAACTTACTTTTAAATAAAATAAGACGCTCTGAAACCCTTATCTAGCAATGGTTTCAGAGTTATACAAAACGGTCTAAAAAGGTTTTAAAAAGATTTAAAATAGATGAAAAACCGAAATGGCTACATTTTCTGGGGATAACTCAAGACAAAAATCACCCCACCCAGATGCCTCATGAAAGGCTATCGATGAGCTGCTTACGGTATTTAATATTTGTCGGCTTGCCGACCCGTTAAGGTCGTCCAAATTCGTGAAAATCACCTGTTTTTTTGTCTACAGAAAGAAAAACGCTGAGGTTTGTAGGTTTGCTGCCTCATTACAGGGCCAAGGAAAGCCATAGACGCGATTTTTCGACATGGTTGATACTTCCCTACCAGTATCAACTAAAAATCGCTTACAGAGCTTTCTAGGGGTCGTCTCAGAAAACGGACAACAAAGCACGCTAACGGCTGGCGTGTCAGGTTGAATCCTAAGAAGTTGCGTCGAAAGCGTCAGACAAGGCAGGAAACAGCCCTAATCTGACGGAATCAG
>JAGPHP010000227.1 GCA_018055415.1 Breznakibacter sp.
GATGGGTTTGTTGAAACGCTTACCCGTTTTTATGGTTTGTATAACCCTACAATGCCTGCAGCGTTAAAATCGATCTACGAAAAAGAGTATGAAGTGGCTCTACTTGGAAGTTCGCTAGAGTTAAGCTTTGGCTACAATCCTAAAAAGGACTCTTTGTATTGGAAATATATGAGTTTGGCCAGCAATAAAGATCTTGCATTTTCTACTCTGCAAACAGTTATTGCTCCTGCCGTAATTGAGAAGAAGTGGAACGAAGCTCTCTTTTTAGTTGAAAAAGCAATGCCTCTCTTTGGATCGCAGAATAAAAAAGTGGCCAATTTATATGACGTTCTCAAAGCACCTGCCGAGATTTTGGATATCAAAACGTTGGGAAATAAAGTGAATACCAATTCGGGCGATGAATATGTACCAATCATCTCGGCCGACAATCGCTACCTCTATTTTTGTGGTTCAAAACGTCGTGATAACGAAGGCGGTGAAGATATTTTTATCTCCGAAAATAAGGAGGGCGTTTGGCAAAATCCTCAGATAATCAAACAGCTAGCAACTCCGGGTAACGATGCGCCTCTGTCGATCTCTACCGATGGCACCCGTTTACTCCTTTTTATTAATGGCGATATCTACTACTCTATGCGTACTGCCACCGGGTGGGGGGCTCAAATAGCTTTTCCAGCACCCATTAATAGTGCCGAATGGGAAGGTGATGCCATGCTTACCAGCGACGGTAAAGCTCTCCTCTTTGTTTCAAAGCGTGCAGGAGGGCAAAACCCAATTTATTATGATCAGGATATCTACATAAGTGTTAAAACAGAGGATGGGTGGGGCGAACCTATTAACTTAGGTAAAACAATCAATAGCCGTTTTATCGAACGCTCTCCATACCTCCATTCCGACATGAAAACTCTCTACTTCTCTTCGGCTGGTCATGGTGGATTGGGCGATCTGGATGTCTATATGTCTAAACGACTTAACGACTCTACGTGGACAGAGTGGAGCGAGCCTGTAAATGTAGGTAAGGAGATTAATTCGGTGGGGCAAGATTGGGGCTACCGTGTAACCACATCGGGTGAGAAGGCATACTTCTCGATGGTTAACAGCTCCGATAATCATGATCTCTTTACTTTAACGCTTCCCATGAGACTGCGTCCGTATAACGTTGCTACACTTTCGGGTTACATTGTTGATTTGTCTCGAAATCCTATATCAGGTACCATCCGATGGGAAGATCTGGAGATAGGAACCGTTATTGGGGAGTCAAAATCTGATCCTCGTGATGGCTCTTTCTTTGTTGTTTTGCCTTTAGGTAAACGTTATGGCTACTATGCCGAAAAGGAGGGCCATTTCCCTGTCTCTCGTAATATTGATCTTACCAAAGAGGTGAAAGCCGCTACCCAAGTGGATACGATTGTGCTTTCGTCATACGAACTGCTTGTAAACAAGGATTATACAGTACCAATTAACAATCTCTTCTTTGATGTGGATAGAGATGAAATTCTTCCATCCTCTTATGCCGAACTAAATCGTATTGCTCAAATTATCAACGATAAGGGGTTTCGTATTGAGATATCGGGGCATACCGATAACTCAGGGACAAAAGAGCATAACGTCTCTCTTTCATTACGTCGAGCCAACGCGGTTGCAAATTATTTGGCAACAAAGGGTATCTTCATGCGCGCCATGACAACCGTGGGGTATGGCGATGAAAAACCTGTTGCACCTAATACAAGCGAAGAGGGCAAAGCGCGTAACAGACGTGTAGAGCTCAAATTTGTGAAGTGATCTACAAAGGTTTGCTAAGTTTGTCGAAGCATGGATGAGTGAGTATGCAAATCCCCACGCTACCGACTATTGCATCGTGTGGTGCATTAAGCACACAAGCTTCATAAACAGTAAACGAACTGCGAGTTCATGCGATATAATTGTGCGGTAGGGAGTCTCTATTTGAAATCTTAGATCGACTCATGATACTTATTTATTTGCTAATTACACAACTAGAAATGGCTAGATTTTTGTAATAATTTAATCTCACTTAAAGATTTAAAAGAGTGTATCTGAAAATTTATTAACCAGTAAAATGATATATCCTATGAAAATAAAACTCTCTTTTTTGCTCATCACCATTCTTGTATTGGTATCGTGTGCTCCAACAACTAAAATTCAAAAAACATGGTCTGATCCTTCTCTGTCTAAAGAGAAGTTCGATAGTTACAAAAAAGTGTTGGTTATTGCTGTTTTGAAAGATGAGACCGGACGTCGCATTGCAGAGGATAAGTTGGTGGCTGCTTTTAATACTATTACTACCGTGCAATCATACACCTATTTAACACCTGCCGATACAACCCAGCAGATTATTGAGCAAAAATTAAAGAACGATGGCTTTGATGGCGTGCTCTATATGCGCTTAAAAGAGGTTGAAAAGAGTGTAACGTATAACCAGGGTACAGGCTTTCATGGCGGATATGGTTGGTATGGTGGTTACCATGCACCGGGCTACTACAGCGTGGATAAAACATTTGTTGTTGAGACAAATTTATACGATGTGGCGGTGAATAAGCTAATGTGGTCAACTACCACCGAAACAATTAATCCTAAAGCTATTGAGAAGGGAATTGATGGTATTATTAATACTCTAAAAAACGAGCTGAGTAAGAAGGGATATATTAAACTTTAATTTAGTTGATCCTTCCAAAATAAAGAGAGGCTATTCATTAATCGTGAATAGCCTCTCTTTGTAATTTAACGTGAATTCTATGTACGAATTTAAATGGTTATCCCTCCCCCTTAACGTTCTATCTTCGATAACGCTCAGTGACAATTGGATCGAATTAAAATCCAAAACATATGAATGTTAAAGGTTGAATGTTAATTAATTAGACTACAGTGTCATAAATAACTCTGTAGGAGTTAACTGTGCATAACCCCCAGTTTTAACTGGGGGAAGATGCGATAACTACAACAAAACTCCGTAGGAGTTTACCTTTGAGTGTTTTGGTATGTCAACTCTTACTGAGTTGTTGTGATTTTCATTATTACTCCCCCAGATAAATCTGGGGGTTATGCACTTTAAACTCCTACGGAGTTTAAACAACGAATTAGCTATTACATAAATAATAACTGATTAATTTGATGGCGATTAAGTGTAGATTTCTCCTTTGATGGAGTCTCAAATTACATTGAAGTTATGAATATCTTAAATAGCACTCACGTTATGTAATCTTCATTAAAGATCTATTTCTTTCGCTCAATCTCCTTCAAGTTATCTAACTTTTTCTGTTGTAAGAAGTAGTTAATATCTCCAAGATGCTCCTTCACGCGTTTGTTTCCAAACTCATAAATTTTACTTGCCAATCCATCCAAAAAGTCTCTATCGTGCGACACCAATATCAAGGTTCCATCAAAGGCTTGTAACGCACTTTTTAAAATATCTTTGGTGCGCATATCCAAATGGTTGGTAGGCTCATCCAATATAAGAAGGTTAACCGGTTCGAGTAGGAGTTTTATCATGGCCAAACGGGTCTTCTCTCCACCCGAAAGCACCTTTACCTTTTTGGTAATGTCGTCACCACTAAACATAAAAGCGCCAAGTAT
>JAGPHP010000066.1 GCA_018055415.1 Breznakibacter sp.
GGATTCAATCTTGGTGCTAATGCTGCAGGACGTTATACGATAAATGCTTCAAATATTGGTGGTTTCGATGTGGCTTATGATGTCTTCTTGGAGGATTTACCAAATGGTGTAACCTATAATCTTCGTGAAGTGGGAAGTGTGGAGGTAACTTTACCTGCAGGTGTTACCAATAATCGTTTTGTTTTACGATTTAAGCCAAGTAGCAATGGCGTGCCTACAGTACTTCCTGAAATGAAGGATGAAATTGAGAGCAATGGTATAACCATTTCACAACTTGGAAATGAGGCATTCGTGCAAATTCTAGGTGAGATTGAAGAACAAGCTCGAATTGAACTTTATGGTCTTGAGGGGCAATTGATCAGAGTGAAGAAGGATGTTTCTAAGAGTACTAAGATTCAGTTACCTGACGTTAACGCGGTTTATGTTGTTCGTGTGGTTAATGGTAATAAAATTCACTCGGCAAGAGTTGTCTCTTTAGGTAAATGATAGATATCTAATAATTGATAGCGAGAAGTTGTTCGAAAAGAATATCTTCTCGCTTTTTTTATTTATTGACTTGTTAATTTAGTAAATGATCTTATTGCGATGTTATTAATTTGCTTAAGAGCTCTTTAGTTGTTACTTTAGTGCGTTTTTTTGGCGTATTTTTTTATCCTATAAAAATGATTTAGTATAAGCCGCACATGAAGAATCTACTAGTTATTTATTATTCGCAATCGGGTCAATTAGAGCAGATTGGGCAAGCAATAGCTGCTCCTTTAGTGGGAGTGGATGGTGTTTCTGTTTATTTTCATAAGATAAAACCTGTTCACTCATTTCCATTTCCTTGGACCAAAGAGAGCTTTTTTGATGCTTTCCCAGAATCTTTCTTGCAAATTTCTCAAGATGTTGAGCCAATAAGTACGGAATTGTTGGGTATTAAGTTTGATTTGATCCTTTTTTGTTATCAAGTTTGGTATTTGTCACCCTCAATTCCTATTACATCTTTTTTAAAGAGTAAGGATGCAAATTTTTTATTTAACAATGTTCCTGTAGTTACAGTTAGTGGTTCGCGTAATATGTGGATCATGGCTCAAGAGAAAGTGAAAGTACTACTTAAAGCAAATGGAGCTAAATTGGTTGGAAATATCGCGTTAGTTGACAAAGCTCCAAATTTAGTGAGTGTTGTAACCATTGTTAAGTGGATGATGAGTGGAGTTAAGAAAAGATATTTAGGCATATTTCCACTTCCAGGTGTCTCAAGAAAAGATATAACCTCATCTGTTCGATATGGAGAGATGATATTAGAGTCTTTAAAACAGGGGACTTTTGATGAATTACAAAACAATTTGGTTAAAGAGGGGGCTGTCAATATTAGTCCTTATTTAGTAACAGTAGATAAAACTGCTAATCGAATTTTTTCAAGATGGTCTAATTTTATTGTCACTAAAAAGAGCTCCAGAATAGTTTGGCTTAAGGTTTTTTATACTTATTTACTCTTAGCAATTTGGATTGCATCACCAATCGTATATGTTCTACATTTAATATTATACCCATTTCGCCTAAAAACTATTAAGCAGTCGGTTGCTTATTATCAAGGTGTTTAGATTGATTATTTTAAACTATGATTGACGTTTATATTACCAAGAGTGGTAGATTTCTACCAAATGAGGCAGTTCAGAATTCCGAGATGGAGAGTCGGCTTGGTCACATTAATTGTGAAGCATCTAAAGCTCGTCGTTTAATACTTCGTAACAATAAAATTGTAACAAGGTATTACGCCCTTGATGAGTTTGGTGTTCCTACTCACACGAATGCTGAAATGACTAAAAATGCTATTTTAACTTTGGCAGACAGAGAATTTTCACTTTCCCAAATTGAGGTGCTGTCGTGTGGAACATCAACTCCTGATACTCTACTTCCATCGCACTCGGCGATGGTTCATGGTTTGTTAAGGAATATTCCATTAGAGCTTAATTCATCTTCAGGAGTCTGTTGTGCTGGAATGAATGCCTTAAAGTTTGGATATCTATCGATTAAGTCGGGTAGTTCGCGAAACGCTGTATGTACAGGCTCTGAGCGAACATCCTCGTGGATGTTGGCTGATAAGTTCGAGCAAGAGGTGGTGAATTTAAAGAATTTAGAGGAGCACCCAATAATTGCATTTAAAAAGGATTTTTTACGATGGATGCTCTCCGATGGTGCTGGAGCATTTCTACTTGAAGATAAACCACGAGGAGATCTCTCTTTAAAAATTGAGTGGATGGAGTCGTATTCTTATGCACATGAGTTAGAGGCTTGCATGTATGCTGGTGGTGATAAGCGGGAGGATGGGTCAATTAAGGCTTGGAGCGATTATAAACCTGAGGAGTGGCTTAATCATTCGGTGTTTGCTATAAAACAAGATGTTAAGTTGCTTGATGAACATATTTTGATTAAGGGCGCTGATAGTATGTATGAGGCTCTAAAAAAGCATCAGATTACGGATGCTGAGATTGATTATTTTTTACCTCATGTTTCTTCATTCTATTTTGTTGATGGACTACAAAAATCCCTTGCAGATAGAGGGATGAATCTTCCATTTGAGAAGTGGTTTATGAATTTGCAAAATGTAGGTAATGTAGGTTCTGCTTCTATCTATTTAGCATTAGATGAGCTTATTAATAGTGGGCGTTTGAAGAGTGGCGATCGTGTTTTACTTTCAGTTCCTGAGAGTGGTCGATTTTCGTTTGCATATGCTTATTTAACGGTGTGTTAGGCTTTATTATTCCTTAAAATCAAATAACATAGATGAAAAAAGAGGATGTTCCGCAAGATGCTGGTAATCTGGTGAATAAAAATATGCGAGAGCTGGTTTACGCAACAGATGAAAATGGGAATTATACCACAGCTCTGAGTACGGGCTGGGAACCTAAGTCTATTGCTTTATCTAATTCAATGGAGGTGGTAAATGAACGAATTGCATTGGCAAAAGAACAGATGGAGAGAGGAGAAGTAAGTCCTATTGTCTATTATATGGAGCTTAATAAGATGGATATTCATGTTTTATCAAGCTATGTAGAAATGTTTGAGTGGCGAGTGAAACGCCATTTTAAGCCAAAACGCTTTGTTAAGCTTAGCGA
The DNA here is from genome assembly GCA_018055415.1 of Breznakibacter sp. Taxonomy (GTDB): domain Bacteria; phylum Bacteroidota; class Bacteroidia; order Bacteroidales; family Marinilabiliaceae; genus JAGPHP01. The sequence continues at coordinate 3,102 of JAGPHP010000066.1, forward strand.
TAATACTCTTATGAAATATTGTGAGGCATTTAACATAAATCTTAACGAAATAAAATCAGCAGTAACGAAATAATGGAAAGTAACTTTATTCATCATCAGTCGGCACATTGTGAAAATGGGGTTGCTTCAAATTTGTTAAAACATAATGGGTTAGAATTGAGCGAGCCCATGGTCTTTGGTATTGGTTCGGGGCTTTTTTATGTTTATTTGCCCTTTTTGAAGGTTAATTATGCTCCCGCAATTAGTTATCGTCCACTGCCTGGTTCAATTTTTAATAAAGCGTCAAAACGTCTTGGATTTAAGATTAAACGTCGTTATTTTTCAAATCATGAGGAGGCGCAACGTGCTTTAGATGAGAATCTTAAAAAGGGAATTCCTACGGGATTGCAAGTTGGCGTTTTTAATCTCACCTATTTTCCTGATGAGTATCGTTTCCATTTTAACGCACATAATTTAGTGGTTTACGGTAAACGAGAAGACACTTATTTAATAAGTGATCCTGTAATGGAGAGTGTAACCATACTTTCACACGAAGAGCTTCGTAGAGTTAGGTTTGCAAAAGGGGCCTTTGCCCCTCGCGGACAGATGTATTATCCAGTTGAGATTCCTGATTCAGTTGATTTAAAGAGTGCAATCTTAAAAGGTATTAAAAGTACTTGTCGTGATATGTTGGCTCCGGCACCAATTATTGGTGTTAATGGAATAAGATATGTATCGAAGTTAATTCGAAAATGGCCTGTTAAATATGGCGTTAAAGAGGCGAATCATTATTTGGCTCAAATTGTACGTATGCAAGAGGAAATAGGCACCGGTGGAGGAGGATTTCGCTTCATTTATGCGGCTTTTTTACAAGAAGCAGCGCCTATTTTAAAGATAGATTCATTAAACGATTTAGCCGTTGAGTTAACACTTATAGGCGATTTGTGGCGTGATTTTGCCGTGGAAGCATCAAGGATATACAAAAATCGTAGTTCTAAAGTTGATTCTTACAATGCTGTAGCTGATATGCTTTTGAATATTGCGAATAGAGAGGAGATTTTTTTCAAGAAACTAAAAGCTGCCATAAAATAAATACTGATTTGCAACCCATAATAAAGATATCAAACCTTTCGAAGCAATATAAAGATGCTGAAGAGTTCTCACTTAAAGAGTTCTCATTGACTATTTATAAGGGTCAAGTATTTGGACTTCTTGGTCCGAATGGCGCGGGTAAAACCACTCTTATCTCTATGCTTTGCGGGTTGATAAAGCCAACTTCGGGCGGTTTTACGATTAATGAAATGTGTTACTGCACCCACGCTAATGCCATTAAAGAGATTATAGGGGTTGTTCCGCAGGAATATGCCCTCTATCCAACCCTTACTGCACGTGAAAACTTGCTCTATTTTGGTAGTATGTACGGTTTAAAGGGGAGAGATCTCAAAAATAAGGTAACCGATCATTTAGATCGTTTGGGGTTGCTTAAGTTTGCCGACAAACGGGTTGATACCTTTTCTGGTGGCATGAAGCGTAGAGTCAATTTGATTGCAGGTATTATGCACCAGCCATCTGCTCTTTTTTTAGATGAACCTACTGTTGGTGTTGATGTTCACTCAAAGAATGCTATAATTGAGTTTCTTAAAGAGCTAAATCAAGAAGGAACTACCATCATCTATACTTCACATCATCTATCTGAAGCTGAGAGCTTTTGTACCGATATTGCTATTTTAGATAGAGGTATCTTATTTGCTCAAGGGACACCTTCAGAACTCATTGCCTCTACACCTTTGGCAAACCATTTAGAGGATGTTTTTATTGCTTTAACGGGAAGGGAGTTGCGAGATGATGTATAAATTATGGATGTCGGTTTATAAGGAGCTTCTCTTGCTTCGTAGAGATGTGGGAGGAGTGGTGATACTATTTGTCATGCCACTGATTTTGATTATCGCCGTTACGCTTATTCAAGATAGCACATTTAAGAGTGTCAGCCATTTAAAAATACCTATTTTATTGGTAGATAACGATAAAGGGGATGTTGCCAAAGAGGTGATAACGAATTTAGAGATGTGCGATTTGTTTACTATAAAGACCACATTGCGTGGCGATACGTTAAATGAGGCATTGGCCAAAGAGGCAGTTTTTAAAGGGCGCTTTCAATTAGCCATAATTTTGCCTGAGCGGTTGAGTAGCGATTTGCATGTTAAAATTGATCAGAATGTGCAAAAGATAATGAGTCGAATGGGGTTAGCAGAGGCACTAGACACCTTAACATCTCTAAAATTATCACAAAAGGAGGTGCGTCTCTATTTTGATCCTGCCACTCAGCCTACATTTAAGAGTGCAGTGATGAACTCAATTGATAAGTTAATTTCAAAAATTGAGACAAAATCGATCTACTCTACGTTTCAAAAGCAATTTGGCGATGATGAGTTAAAATTTGATCAAGAGAGTTTTATTGTTTTTAATGAGATTTTTCCAAAACAAGGCGAGCAAGAGGTGTTGCCAAATTCGGCACAACACAATGTGCCAGCATGGACTCTGTTTGCAATTTTTTTTATCGTTATTCCACTCTCTATTAATATTGTAAAGGAGAAGACGCAAGGCACTTTTGTGCGCTTACGAACGAATCCTATTCCCAGTGTAATTGTGCTTGCAGGTAAAACGGTTACTTATTTACTTATTTGCATGATTCAGTTTTATATGATGGTTGGTGTGGCGGTTAACCTATTCCCATATTTAGGATTACCTTCGTTAAATGTAGAGGGTAATATGATATTGCTAAGTATTGTAGCCCTTTTTGTTGGGTTTGCAGCTGTTGGTTATGGTATTTTGCTTGGTACAATTGCTAAAACACAGGAGCAATCGGCTCCTTTTGGCGCCACTTCGGTTATTATATTAGCTGCAATTGGAGGCGTTTGGGTGCCAGTTTTTTTAATGCCCTTTGCCATGCAAATGGTTGCCAAATCGTCGCCTATGAATTGGGGATTAGAGGCTTTTTATGACATTTTACTGAGAAATGGCTCTTTTTGGGAAATATTGCCTGAATTAGCACTGCTATTTCTCTTTTTTATACTAATGGTAACAATCTCTCTTATATACGATAAGAAGAAAAGAACCGTTTAATTACGAATTTACTTATATTTGATAACTAGTTTAATTGATTAATATACTGAACAATGGAAGAATTAAAGCATGAGTTAAAAGTTAAGATAAAGCAAATATTAAATCTTGAAGATATAAACATTGAAGATATAAAAGATGAAGAGCCTTTATTTGGAGAAGGATTAGGTCTTGATTCTATTGATGCTTTGGAACTTATAGTTTTACTTGATCGTGACTATGGTATTCGTTTAGCAGATCAAAAAGAGGGACGCGAGATCTTTAAATCTATTGAAGTAATGGCCGCTTACATAGCAGCTCATAGAACTAAATAAATACTAAAATTCTCTTGCGATTTATGAATAGAGGTGTTGCAATTACAGGAATGGGCATTATTTCCTCGATAGGAGATAGTGTAGCAGACAATTACCAATCTTTGATTTGCTCAAGACATGGAATTTCCATTATCACGAATCTTGATACTGTTCATAAAGAGAGCGTTAAGGCGGGGGAGATAAAAGCGAGTAACGACGAATTGGCTACAAGGTTATCTCTCTCTCTGGATAATTTATTTTCCCGCTCCGGAATATTGGGACTTTATGCTGTTAGGCAAGCTTTAACGAGTGCTAATATCTCGGATGTGAATGAGTTTCGCACTGGACTGATCTCTGCGACCAGTGTTGGGTCCATGGATAAGACAGAGAGGTACTATCGAGAGTATTTGAACAATTTATCAATTGTAAAGTATATTACGAGTGATGCCGGCGGCGAAGTCTCTAATATGATAGCGTCTCAGATTGGACTCAGAGGCATGGTTTCAACCGTAAGTACTGCTTGCTCATCATCAGCAAGCGCTATTATGTTGGGAGCACGTTTAATAAAATCCGGTCGCTTGGATAGAGTTATTGTTGGAGGTGTTGATGCTCTTACCAAATTTACAATTAATGGTTTTAAGTCACTATTGATTTTATCAGATGGGTTTTGTAAACCATTTGACCAGCATCGTAATGGGCTTAATCTTGGAGAAGCGGCCGCTTACCTTATCTTGGAGTCTGATAAAGTTGTGGCGGAGTGTAAGAAACCAATCCTTGCCCGTGTTACTGGTTATGGTAATTGCAATGATGCATTTCATCAAACAGGCTCCTCTGAGTTTGGTGATGGTGCCTTTTTAGCAATGGAAAAGGCATTTCAAATTGCCAATTTATCACCTTCAGATATTGATTATATAAATGTTCATGGTACTGCAACGCCCAATAATGATTTGTCTGAGGGTAGGGCATTAGTGAGGATTTATGAAGATCAAAAAGTTCCCGACTTTAGTTCTACAAAAGCGTTTACTGGTCACACTTTGGCTGCAGCTGGTGCTGTAGAAGCTGTTTTTAGTGTTTTGTCAATAAATAACGGGGTGGTGTATCCAAATCTTAATTTTGAGACACCAATGGAGGAGTTTAATCTTCTCCCTCAAACTGTCCTTAAGAATAAAACGATTGATCATGTTCTTTCTAACTCATTTGGTTTTGGAGGAAATTGCTCAACATTAATTTTTTCGAAATCTATATGAAACGATGCTATTTAAATGGGATTGGAAGTGTTTCGGCGCAGGGGGACATTGATAATGTTTTTTCGGGTGAAGTTATTGTTAATAATGGAACTAATTTTTTAGAAGTTCGTAAACCTGTTTATAAAGATTATATTTCACCAATCGCCATGCGACGTATGGCTGCGGGTGTTAAGAATAGCGTTGTTGCCTCTTCTGTTGCTTTAAAAGAGGCTAATAGAGAAATGGTTGATGCGATTATTACCGGAACAGGAACTGGCTGTATTGAAGATTCCGAAAAATTTTTGAATCTTGTAGTTGACAATAATGAGGAGTATTTAACACCCCTTTCCTTTATTCAATCAACCCATAATGCGGTAAGTTCCCATATTGCTCTTGGATTAAAGTGTAGGGCTTATAATTTAACGTATGCGAATAGTGCAATCTCTTTTGAAACTGCTCTACTTGATGCTAAAATGTTAATTGAAGAAGATGAGGCGTCTGTTGTTCTGATTGGTGGCGTTGATGAGATGACAGAGCAAACTATTAGTTTCTTTGAACTAGCCGGGATCATTAAAGATAGAAAAAATATTGGGGACTCTCTTTTAAATTCGACCTCTAAGGGGGTGGTTTATGGGGAAGGAGCTACATTCTTTGTTGTTGAGGATGAGCTATCTCCATCTACGTATGCGGAGCTGGTTGATATTACCTTTGAGAATAGCATAAAAATATCTGAGCTTGAGAGTAAGATGGTTGAGTTCTTGTCTTTAAATGCTTTGACTGTAGAGCAAATTGATGCTGTTGTGTTGGGTTTTAACGGTGATGTTGAAACAGATTTGTTTTATAGGAATCTAACAGGTGGATTGTTCAAGGATATACCACAGCTTTACTATAAACATCTATGTGGTGAGTTTAATACTTCTTCTGCTTTTGGTATTGCACTAGGTGCAAATCTTCTCAAGCGTCAACAGATTCCTTCGGTTTTAAGCGTCAATAATCTGTCGCGGAAGTGTTATAAGCGTGTTTTACTCTATAATCAGTACAAAGGTGCCGATCATAGTTTCGTGCTTTTGGCGTCGGTATAAGGTGAGTAATGCTGTCGTGATTTCTCAAATGATACGATGGAATTTGTTCTAATAGATCAACTTATTTTAAGTTGATCTGTTTCTTTGTAAAATACTAACTCATATGAAAATTCTATTTTTTTTTCTTCTAACTCTTGGTATCGCATCTGAAAACGAGATAAGTACTATTCGAGAGCTTTATTCAAAGGCTGCAAAGTCTTCCGAACAGGCGATTGTGTTATCACAGAAACTATCGTCAGTAACAACACAAAGTGAGAATTTATTGGTTGCTTACAGAGGCGCTTCGTTTACCTTAAATGCCAAGTATGCAAAGAGGGTTTTAGATAAAGTTTCCTTGTTTAAGGAGGGGGTAAAATATATTGAGAGTGCGGTTAAAAGTGATTCTGCCAATATCGAAATTAGATTTGTTCGCTTTACAGTACAGGAGAATGCTCCTGAAATTGTTGGTTACAAGAAGAATTTGCAATCAGACAAGCGATTCATCTTGTCAAATTATAAAGATCAGACTATTGCACTAAAGAGTTATCTAAAAGCGTATCTAAAAAATGCTAAAACTCTTACCGATGCTGAAAAAGTTAAATTATATTGATAATTAAAAAGTCACCCATAAATGGCGTGGCTCTGAAAAAACTATCTTTACTATGTCTTTTCTTTTTTGGTTTTAATCATGCGCACAACATCTAAAGTTTAGCCTACTCTTGATAAGGCTTTCGGCATCTCCTTACACATTATTCAATACACATTCTTAATTCACCGCTTTAAAATCTCACCGTATTGTCTTTTTCGTGTCAACGTATCAAAACACTCTTTGTGTGAAGCGTCTGTAACAAAGGTAATAAAGTAGAGAGCGTTTTCTGCTTTTCAATATCTAATTTTGTATTAGATTTTTAAAATCTAATACTCATATACACGATATCCCCAAGGCTCAATATTGGTTGGTTCGCTATTTATTGTTTCGGGCTGATTATTAAAAATATTAATTGCACTGCCTAATAGATTTGTGTCGTTAATAGATACAATTTGTTCGCTGTTTGTGAGATTAAGAATAACGAATACCTTTTTACCCGTTTTTTCTCTTACATAAGCGTAAATGGCGTTTTCGTTGCCAACGGTTACTTTTCTGAAAGTGGCGTTAGGAGCAAGTGCTACACTGTTTTTTCGTAGGTTAAGCAGTGTTTTGTAAAAGGGTGCTCGCTCATATTTCTCAAAACTCATAGGGTCTTTGTCGAAGAACTTTAGTGGGCGCAGAATAGGCTCCTCCTGACCGCTGTAAATTAATGGAACACTACTGGCCATGGTTTGAGTAAACACGGCAAATGGTGCATGTGTTTTACCTGGGTAACTGCCATAATCGGCTTTGTTCCAGGTGTTTTCGTCGTGATTGCTGGTGAAATACATCTGTATGGTATTGGGCGGATAGAGGGTGTCGTTTTCCCATTTAATGCTGTCAAGTGCATAAGCAGGGCGGTCGCCACGAGCTATTTTTTCCATCATTTTAAACGTATGCCAAGGATAAACTGCATCAAAGCCGCTTTTTGGTAAATAGGCACTGTCGCCTTCGGCTAGCATAAATAGATTTTTCATCCCTTTGAGTTCGGTAATACATTTGCTCCAAAATGAGGCAGGTACATTCCACGCCACATCACATCTAAATCCATCAATATCACTATTGGTAACCCAGTATTTCATGGCTGCAATCATGCTATCTTGCAAGATTGGGTTTTTATAGTCCAGTTGACGTGTGTCTGCCCAATCTACGGCCATTGCAGCCTTGCCTGTACTATCTTTTACAAAAAAATCGGGCTGTTCTTTAAGCCAGCGGTGGTCGGCACCTGTATGATTTGGTACCCAATCGATAATCACTTTCATATCTTTGGCATGAATCGCGTTAACTAGTGCTTTCCAATCGTTCATGGTTCCAAATTCGGGGTTGAGTGCCGTGTAATCAGATACGGCATAATAACTACCAAGTGAGCCTTTACGATCGACCTTACTAATTGGATTTAATGGCATAAACCACAACGTTTGCACACCCATCTCTTTAAGTCTATCCAGATGTTGGGCAAAGGCGTTAAGTGTGCCTTCTGTGGTGTATTGGCGCACATTAACTTCGTAAATATTGCCCTGCATAATCCACGCTGGGTGTCCATCTTCGTTTAAAGGTTTTGATACCTCTTTTGCATCCTTGCACGATGTGGCTAATAGTGTAAGGATTGCTAACGTGTAAAATATTCTTTTCGTCATCTTTGCTTGTATTAATTGATATAAAATCTACTTTGTTGAGGTTTGAGTTAGAATAAGACATTCCCACGGCTCAAGGTTAAATTTGTCGGCACCATTTAGTTTAATCTCTTTGCCCGTTATCCACTCTTTGTAAGTACCTGTAAAGTATTTGGTGTTTAATATAACGGTGACAGGTTGCTTGCTGAAGTTGATGATTGGTAGAACTTTATCGCCCTCTTTTTCTCGATAAAAGGAGATGACTTGACTCATTTTGTCGCTATAAACTCTAATCATTTCTCCGCCCCAAGCGCCATTCCATAGGGCTTTGTTGGTGTGTTTTAATGCAAATAGTTTGGTGTAAAGCTCTCTGTTGGGATGCTCTTTCCACGTTATTTCATCTTTTTCAAAAAAAGCAAGCGATCGGTCTAATCCTGCCTCTTGACCGCTATATACCAATGGCATACCATTAACTGTGGCCGTTAAAATGGTTGCAGCTTGCAGTCCATCGCCAAAATTTGAATATTGATTACCCGACCATGAGTTCTTGTCGTGGTTGTCGGTGAAGGTCATACGGTATGAACCTTTCGGGAATGAACTCACGTCGTGTGCCATGTATTCCACCAAGCCATCAATGGATTTGTCGTGTTTTGTTACGCTCACCATCTGTTCCCAAAGACTCCAGGAGTAGGTCATGTCGAACGCTTTTTTGTGTAGATCTCTTGATTCCCATTCGGCCAACATAAATACGGGTTTGATGGCATCGAGTTCACTGCGCACATTATCCCAAAAATCAACTGGTATAAAACCGGCCACGTCGCATCGGTAGCCATCTATGTTTGTCTCTTTAACCC
>JAGPHP010000228.1 GCA_018055415.1 Breznakibacter sp.
GCAGCTGTTTGAGTTTGTCGCCCGTAAGTTTGGTAGTGCCTTTTATTACCTTTTCGGCCGTGGCATCGTACCAGCTAACGGCATTTAAAATGGCGTTCTTTTCGGTTGTTGTAATGTTAGATACAAGGAATGCCTTGTCTTTACAGGCGGCATCCACCTTGGTTTTGAATAGATTAAAATCATTGAACTCTTCGGTACCAATGGCCTTCATCAATTCGGTGGCAGCGTTCAATAAATTCAACTGTTTGGTCCAAAGTGCTTCGCTCACTAGGGTCTTACTCTGCTTAGCATTGAGGTTAAGCTCATTTTTCTCGCACCAATCTATAATGGCTTTTTCGTGTTTAGCAATTTCGGTATATACCTTTTCTCCAAAGGTTTCGTATGCCCATGTCATTGGTTCGCGCAACGATTTATCAAAACGCAACTCGGCAATACGCTCGGTAGAGAATTGAGCTTTCAATCGTTTTGGGCGTTCAATGGTCACTTTGTAATAGCCAAAGTCGCTGTTATCGAAAAGTTTTGAAGCTAACCCTTGCTCATCATTGGTTTCGGAGTTTATGGTGCGTTCAACGGCTTGCATTTGCTCGTACACATTTACAATTTCGCGGATATGTTCAGGCGCAAACTCGCAATTTTTATTGCCTAAGTTCTTACGTAGTTTTCTGAACATCAAGCCAGCATCAATCAACTGCACTTTGCCTTTACGTTTAGCCGCCTTGTTGTTGGTTAATATCCAAATATAGGTGGTAATACCCGTGTTATAGAACAAATTATTAGGCATCTGCACAATGGCATCCAACCAATCGTTTTCAATAATATATCGGCGTATATTGCTTTCGCCACCACCTGCATCGCCTGTAAAGAGGCTACTGCCATTATGAACCGAGGCAATACGTGAGCCTAATTGACTTTGAGTGAGTGGTTTCATCTTATTCACCATCTCCATTAAAAAGAGAAGTTGCCCATCAGATGAGCGTGGTGTAGCATCGGCATCTTCCTCTACGCCCCAATAGTTTTTGAGTTTAATCTGAAAACGGGGATCGATGATCTCTTTTCCATCTTTAATAAACTTTTGCTCACTTGCCCACGATTTTCCGTAGGGTGGATTTGAGAGCATATAATCGAAGGTGGTTCCTGCAAACTCATCGGTAGAGAGAGTTGAGCCTACTCGGATGTTTTCGGGATTGTTGCCCTTAATCATCATGTCCGATTTGCAAATGGCATAAGTTTCGTCGTTTATCTCTTTACCATAGAGGTAAACATCACCCTTAGCACGGATTTCTCCCCCCTCGTCTTTTATAAAGTTTTGACTTTCGGTAAGCATACCTCCACTACCACAAGCAGGATCGTAAATGGTTATTACAGGAGGCAATTTATCTTTAATAGGCTCAAAAATGATGTGTGTCATCAAGTCGATTACCTCGCGAGGGGTAAAGTGTTCTCCTGCCTCTTCGTTGTTATCTTCGTTGAATTTACGTATCAGCTCCTCAAAAACATACCCCATACCTAAATTGGTTAGAGGTGGAAGTTTGCGCCCATCGGGGTCGTTCTTTTCAAAAGGGGTAAGATTGATGTATGGCGAGGTAAACTTCTCAAGCACATTAAGCAGCACATCTTTAGATGCCATGTGCCTCACCTGACTTTTAAGTTTAAATTTATCAACAATCTCTTTTACGTTTTTGCTAAAGCCATTGAGATAATCTTCAAAGTTGGCTTGTAGGATATTTTGGTTGTTGCTGGCCGTATCTTTTAGTCGTTGAAGCGTCCACTCGCTGGTATTGTAGAATACATAGCCACTAGCCTGGCGTAACCCATTTTCATCCCACTCAGTAAATTTTGCCTCGTCGCGCTGAAAAACCAACTCTTCCAAAACCGCCGCCTTGGTAGGTTCAAGAAGAGCGTCGAGCCTGCGAAGCACCACCATGGGCAGTATAACATCGCGGTACTTACCACGTACGTAAACATCGCGAAGACAATCGTCGGCAATTGACCAAATAAAGGATATGGATTTGTTGTGTACTGCTTGATTCATTCTCGGTTCTTAATATCTTAAAATGGTGTGAAGATAATTATAAATATTAGCTGACTAAAGTTGACAAGTAGATAAATGCATCCACAAGTTATTTGATTGTCAATAGTGATATTAAAATCATATAATGTCAAATAAGAGAATTACCGTACTCTAAATTACAGTAATGTACTTTACAATAATGTTTTTATTACTAAACGAACCTCAACTTACAAAAATAGAAAACATAGATAATATTAAAGTTCAACTCATGTATTCAAAACAGGGCAAACGCATCTAATTAGATATAATGGAGTAATATGGATTTTTTGTGCGGCTGAGCCGCTAAATATTTGTAGTAACGTAAATATGTATGTTCACAAAAGGTGCAGCGCACCGCACTATTATACTTTATTATATTTCGGCGCGCTGCATCTTCTGTCGTATTTCTGAAACTTTTGCTACAAATATGTAGCGGCTCTGCCGCACGAGTGAATTGCAAATTCATGCGTAGATTTTATTTAGATGCGTTTGCCCTGGTATTCAAAAACAGAAAACTATAAATAAGCAGTACTGAGTAAAATCACTCAACGTATTGAGTAAAATACAAAAACACATTCTCACACGCCTATTTACGAGGCATTCGCAAAACGTATTTTTGAATCTTAAAGCGTTTCAAAGTAAAAACAACCCCACTCTCTCTGAAATCAACTCTTTATAATGGAGTTTATTATTCTCATTTAAAAAGGAGTTATCAATGAGTTCAATAGCTTTTGGCAACCAACTATCCAGTTTCTTGTAAACAGAGTTGATTTGCTTATCATTCAGTTTTAAAACAGCGCCAAACCTATCAAAGTAACCTTTATCGAAATTCTTCTTTTTCCCACCAAGCAGAAGTGCCGTATCGTCGTCATCGTTCGGCAAAATGAGTTTCACATTAAGCAAGTCATAAGCAGGCGAAAGCATCCATCCCATATCAGATAACCACATTGAGAAATTCTTCAAGTGCATGTCGTTATTGCCAATAATAAAGTTGAATAGCGTGAGTTCAAAAAAAACGCAACTTATCCATTAAAGTATTCACCGACAGCTCTCCAATAGATTTACCAAGTTGTTCCATGGTATCTAAATACTTATTCTCTAATTCAAAAATTTGCAAAAAATCAATCATGTGAATCTTAGAATTATCCTTTTTTCGATCAATGCGTTTGGTAATGTAACACAACTCTCCCGATGCTAAGCGAATCATATTAGAAGGCACCACATCTAGCTTAAAGAGTTCAGCCAATTTCATTGATAGATGCTCGTTTTCGGGCATTTGCTCATATTGTAGGTTTTGAGGCTTTAAAATATACAAACCCTCTCTATCATATTATATGCAAATAAATATAAAAATATGATTAACGAATAATTTATATGCAAATAGATATATAAATCATATTTAACGTGAGTTCGATGTAAGAGTTCAACTATTTACTCCTCATCGTTTCACCAGAACAACCATTTCAAGCCCTGGATGTTAGTTCACGGTTTAAAGTGATTCACATCCTCATCAATTACTTGGGTT
>JAGPHP010000006.1 GCA_018055415.1 Breznakibacter sp.
ACTGTCGATACTTAAATACTCTGATGTTATGCATATTGCAATAAGCTCAATATCAGATAGTTTTGGTTTTCTAATTTGATTCAGAAAATTATCCTTTTCGGTAAGTGATTTTAGATAAGTCAAAATCTTTTCGTAACTTGCATTAAAGTTGTTCATCTATTTATATGATTGGTATTCAGATAAATATACGAATTTCTACCCGAAATTCAATGAACAACTTTTTCTATTTTCTAAATGCACAACGGGTTAATTAATATTTGTTTCCCATTTTGAAACATCCTTACTATTTCTTGGTTTAGTTTGATGTGAAATTGTATCTTCACATAAATTTGTATTTTTTTGCATTCTGAAATTTTTAAAATTCAATGTATGGCTGCTAATAATTTAATGGATCCAATAGGCCGCTTAATGGGGCTTCGATATAAATCACATCCTTGGCATGGCATTGATATTGGTGATATGGCTCCAGAGGTTGTTACATGTTTTATAGAGGTTGTTCCTTCTGATACCATTAAATATGAGGTTGATAAGGTGAGCGGATATCTAAAAATCGATCGTCCACAAAAGTATTCAAATGTTGTCCCAACACCCTACGGCTTTGTTCCACAAACTTATTGTGGGGCTAAAGTTGGTGCTTATTGTGCTTCAAAAACTGGTAAAGGTAAAATTGATGGCGATGGTGACCCACTTGATATTTGTATGCTTACTGAAAAGGATATTCCACATGGTGATCTTATTGCTAAGGTTATACCAATTGGCGGTTTCAGGATGATTGATGGGAACAAAGCCGATGATAAAATTATATCTGTTCTCAAAGGTGATGTTATGTATGGTGGTATTAAGGATATATCTGAACTACCTGAGCTTGTAATTGCTCGATTAAAACATTACTTTCTAACTTATAAAGATATGCCTGGGCTTGATCGTGAATCTGAGATTACACATGTCTATGGTGCGCAAGAAGCGCAAGAAATAGTACTACTTTCGATGCAAGACTATGAAAGTAGATTTGAGTTATTGCGTAAAACTTTGTCAAATTATTAGAGATATTTTTTTCTCTCATTAAAAAGCCTCAACATTGTTTGAGGCTTTTTAATTTAAACCCAATTTGGTGAAGGATAGAGTAGGGTATATAAATTTTATTGAATCTCAAATTATTTTGCATCACCATTTAAGGGTTTATCGTTTGATACTTTTTGCTTATCTTTGCACGCTTTTACAGGGTGTTAATACCTTGAAATGCAGCAAAGTAGTAGTTTGATCACAAACACTATAAATACTTGTAATTCTATAAAATATTAAAAATGAGTAATTTAGAGTTAAGCGAACAAGAGATCATTCGTCGCAATAGTTTAAAAGAGATGATTAATTTGGGTATTAACCCATATCCTGCTGAGGAGTTTAAGATATCTAACTATTCTGATGAGATTCACGAGAAGTTTAATCCCGAACTCAATAATTTTCAAGAGATTACAATGGCTGGTCGCATCATGACTCGCCGTATTATGGGTAGCGCGTCGTTTGCCGAAATTAAAGATGATAAAGGTCGCATGCAACTCTATTTTCGTCGCGATGATCTTTGTCCTGGCGACGACAAAACGTTATACAACACCGTTTTCAAAAAGCTTTTAGATATTGGCGACTTTATTGGCGTTAAAGGCAATGTGTTTCAAACACAAACAGGTGAAATATCGGTTTATGTAACTGAATTTAAGGTGCTTGCAAAATCACTTCGTCCGCTTCCTATCGTTAAAGAAAAAGAGGGACAACTTTACGATGCCTTCACCGATCCTGAACAACGTTACCGCATGCGATATGTAGATTTAATTGTAAACGACCATGTAAAAGATACCTTCTTGAAGAGAACAAAAATCATCAATTCGATGAGAAATCTTTTCAATGAAAGAGGTTATTTGGAGGTGGAGACACCTGTACTTCAGCCAATTCCGGGTGGTGCAACAGCTCGTCCATTCATCACTCACCACAATGCTTTAAACATACCTTTATACTTGCGTATTGCCAACGAACTTTATTTGAAACGCCTTATAGTTGGCGGTTTTGATGGGGTTTACGAGTTTGCCAAAGATTTCCGTAACGAAGGAATGGACAGAACCCATAACCCAGAGTTTACAGTAATGGAAATTTACGTTGCTTATAAAGATTATAAGTGGATGATGGATTTCACCGAAGAGATGATTGAAAAAGTAGCATTAGATCTACATGGCAAAACACAAGTTACTGTGGGAGATAAGGTGATTGATTTCAAACGTCCGTTCAAACGTATCTCTATGATTGACTCTATCAAGGAGCATACCGGTTTCGATATCAACGGAATGAATGAAGTTCAACTACGAGAAGTGTGCAAACAGCTTCATATTGAGATAGATGACTCGATGGGTAAAGGCAAGTTGATTGATGAGATATTTGGAGAAAAGTGCGAAGGTCATTATATTCAACCAACGTTTATTACCGATTACCCAGTAGAGATGTCGCCACTTTGTAAAAAACACCGCGATAACCCTGAGTTAACAGAACGTTTTGAACTTATGGTAAATGGCAAAGAGTTAGCTAACGCTTATTCGGAGCTTAACGACCCTATCGACCAGCTAGATCGTTTTCAAGAGCAGATGAAGCTCTCTGAAAAAGGTGATGATGAGGCGATGTTTATCGATATGGATTTTGTGCGCTCTTTGGAGTATGGTATGCCACCAACCTCTGGTATGGGAATTGGTATCGACCGATTAACGATGTTAATGACCAATCAATCATCTATTCAAGAGGTTCTTTTCTTCCCACAAATGCGTCCTGAAAAGAAAAAAGAGAAAGATAGTGATGATAAATTCCTAGCTCTCGGAATTCCAGCTGAGTGGGTACCTATCGTATTTAAAGCTGGATATAATAAGGTAGATGAACTGTTACAGGCAAATCCGAATAAGTTGTTTCAAGATCTTTGCGGATTGAATAAAAAACATAAACTAGAATTAAAAAATCCTAGTCTCGACGAGGTAAAAGGATGGTTTTCGAAGTAGGTTATTGTATTTAAATGTAATCATTTTAAATCATGGTAAAACAAAAAGAGCGCATTGGGTTAATTGGAGGTGGTAGTTGGGCAACAGCTATTGCAAAAATGCTCATGTGTAATGTTGATAAAATTAACTGGCAATTTCGCAATAACATGCAGGTTGAGCAGTTTCAAAAGTATGGTCATAACCCAAATTATCTGCAGGGCGTAGGGTTTGATACAAATCGTATTAACTTCTTTATTGATATCAATGAGCTTGTAGCCGAGTCTGATATTTTGATTTTTGCCATTCCTTCGGCTTTTATGAAAGATGCAATGAGTCATCTTACAAAACAATTAAAGAATAAGATTATTGTTTCGGCCATTAAGGGTTTGATACCTGACGAAAACTTAATTATAGGTAGTTATTTTAATGCTATACACAATGTTCCATTTGAGCAAATATGTGTAATCTCAGGACCTTGTCATGCTGAAGAGGTAGCTCTTGAGCGATTGTCATACCTTACCATTTCGTGTCAAAATAGCGCTACGGCTGAGATGTTTGCCTCTAAAGTGAGTTCATCATTTATCAAAACCGTTATCTCCGACGATATTTATGGTACCGAATATGCTGCCGTACTTAAAAACATCATGGCTATTGCCTCTGGTATTTGTCATGGATTGGGTTATGGAGATAATTTCCAAGCGGTACTTATCTCCAATGCCATTCAAGAGATAAAAGCATTTGTAGATACTGTTCACCCAATTACACGCGATATTAAGAGCTCGGCCTATTTGGGCGACTTACTTGTAACGTGTTATTCGCAATTTAGTCGTAACCGTACCTTTGGTAACATGATAGGGAAGGGCTATTCGGTTAAATCGGCTCAGCTTGAGATGCTTATGATTGCCGAAGGGTATTACGCCGTGAAGAGCATCAAAGAGATTAATAAACGTTACAATGTGGAGATGCCAATTACCGATGCCGTTTATAATATCGTGTATGAAAAGATTGCTCCTATTGTTGAGATACGCCTGCTTACAGAAAAATTAAAATAATATTATAATCTCCTACTTAATATGGAAAATTTAAAGATTGACGTTTCAAAAGTTTATGGATTTGTAAAAAAAGAGAATGTTTACAATTTCCAGAATGAAATCAAAGGCCACTTAAAGGCTACACATGAAAAAACCGGAAAAGGTAATGATTTCTTAGGTTGGGTAAACCTTCCATCGTCTATTACCGATGCTACTTTGACTGAGATTGAAGCTACAGCAGCTAAGTTGAAGTCAATTGCCGACTACGTGGTGGTAGTGGGTATTGGTGGTAGCTACCTTGGTGCTCGTGCCGTTATTGATGCCTGCCAAAATAGCTTTGACGCTTACATTACTTCTGGCCGTAAAAACCCATTTGTTCTTTACGCTGGACAAAACATTGGTGAAGATTACACTGCCGAACTTCTTGATCTGTTAAAAGATAAGTCGTTTGCTATCGTTGTGATCTCTAAATCAGGTACTACAACTGAACCTGCTTTAGCATTCCGTTTACTTAAAAATCTTTGCGAATCTAAATTTGGTAAAGAGGGTGCAAAAGAGCGTATTGTAGCTGTTACCGATGAAAAACGTGGTGCGCTTCGTACACTTGCAACTCAAGAGGGCTACAAAACTTTCGTTATTCCTGACGATGTGGGTGGTCGTTTCTCAGTTCTTACTCCCGTTGGTTTATTGCCAATTGCTGTGGCTGGGTTAGATATCCGTCAGTTAGTAAAAGGTGCGGCCGATATGGAAAAAATCACTGCAACTGATGATTTCGAGAGCAACCCGGCAGCAATTTATGCCGCGACCCGTAACGAACTTTACCGTAACGGAAAAGCTATCGAGATTTTGGTTAACTACCAACCAAAACTTCACTTTATTGGTGAGTGGTGGAAACAACTTTACGGTGAGTCGGAAGGAAAAGAGAACAAAGGTATCTTCCCTGCAGGCGTTGATTTCTCTACTGATTTGCACTCAATGGGTCAGTTGATTCAAGAGGGCGAACGTAATATTTTCGAAACAGTTATCTCTATCAAATCGCCAAATCTTAAGGCTATTGTTCCTACAGAAGCGGCAGATCTTGATGGACTTAATTTCTTAGCAGGTAAAAGTGTAGATCATCTTAACAAAATGGCCGAACTCGGAACGCAATTAGCTCACTTAGATGGTGGTGTACCAAACATTCGTATTGAGTTGCCGTTGTTGAACGAGTACTACATTGGTCAGTTATTCTACTTCTTTGAGAAAGCATGTGCTATTAGCGGTTACATCTTGGGTGTAAATCCATTTGACCAACCAGGTGTTGAAGCTTACAAAAAGAATATGTTTGCTTTATTAGAAAAACCAGGATTTGAAAAACAAACGGCAGAATTAAAGGCACGTTTGTAATTCATTTTCAGTATAATATAAAGGGGTTGCTTCTGTTTGGGGCAACCCCTTTTTTTACTGTAGGGACAAGTCGCGACTTGTCCTCCTAATAGGCCAAAAACGGACAACTCGCGAGTTGTCCCTACCCTACCCAAATCACAAATAAAATTTAACGCAAAAATCTAGATCATTCCAAGATTACTATCTTTACAATAAAAAAGTATGAACACACCATTTATCGATCCTATAGTAATGCAATTTTTACGCGATTTAGCCGTAAACAACAATAAAGAGTGGTTTGAAGCCAACAACGATTACTACAAACGTGCTAAAACCAAGTTCGAAGAGGGGGCAAAGCGATTTATTGATTTGGTTAGAGAGATTGATCCAACCATTGGTTCACTTGAGGTTAAAGAGTGTACCTACCGAATTTATAAAGATGTGCGCTTTTCGAGAGATAAATCGCCATACAAAATCAATATGGGTGCCTTTGTTGTAAAAGATGGTAAGAAGAGCGGTAATGCGGGCTATTATATTCATATTGAGCCCGATGCCTGCTTTTTTGGTGGTGGATTACATTGTCCTGAACCAAGCTATTTGTTAGGCGTAAGAAATGAGATTTTTAATAATGGCGACACCTTTAACACCATTCTCACAACTTCATCGTTTCAAAAAGCCTTTAACACCATTGATGCAGAGGCTTTAAAAACAGCACCAAAAGGATTTCCAAAAGATTATAAATATGTGGATTTACTCAAGTTCAAAAGCTACACCGTTGGCTGCAAATTAACCGATGAGGAGCCTTTTACCAACGATTTTGAGAAACGATTAACCAATTACGTGAAAGAGATAAAACCGTTTGTTCAGTATCTGAATAATGCGGTTAAAGATGTGGTGTAGGGGCGACTCTTGTGGTCGCCCCAAAAAGTAAATTCTTAACCATTTCGATGAAACCAGCACGGAATAGTTTGATTTATTTTAATCCCCCAAAAAGTCAAGTACCACCTTATTAAAAATTTCCGATTTTTCTTGTGGCACATAATGTGAGGCGTCTTCAAGAATTTTTAACTGACAATTAGCTATCGCCCCAACGATCAAATTAGTGTGTTCAGTTTTAACGATATCTCTATCACCTACAATGACTAAACCTAATGAGGTGATTTTCTTTATATCAGACTGACTTATATTAGGTTCTTCAAGCAGCAAATGCTTCATTCTTGAATCAAACGAATTAGTTCCTGCATTTAAATCTATCTCAAGCATCTCCTTTTTTAACCTCTCAATTATGTCGTCTTCCACTCCGTATGGATTTAAAACGGCCCCAACTGCGATGAATTTATTGACATATTCAGGGTACAGATATGACATAATTAAGGCTGTGTTACCACCATCACTCCATCCCAATATATTTACTTTTTTCAGTTTTAATGAATCCAATATTTGTTTTAAATCTTCAGCAAACTGTTCGTATCTTAATTTTCCAGTAGAGTAATCTAAACTTTTTCCTTGCCCTCGAGTGTCAATAGCTATAACTTGATAGTTGTTTGATAATTCTGGAATTTGTTTAAAAAAGGCTGATATTTCACTCCTATTTCCTTGCAATAATACAAGAGGATAACCCGTGCCATATACTTCATAATATATTTTGGCATCTTTTAAATTTATAAATCTTCCAGTACTATCATTGTTCCCAAATCCAGATTCGGTTGCCTTCTCTGAGTTTTTAAAAACTTCAATTAGATCTTTATATTCTTGGCTTAAAGCTTCAATATTTTCATCAGTAGCATCACTATTTATAGAGTTATCATTCAAATAATTAATACCGCAATTAGCTAATAAAACTCCACTTTTAGAGTACCATTCTGATTGACTTCTATTTCTTGTAAGTATCCATTTATTAGGTGACGAATATGCGGAGATGCCGAAGGAGAATGGAACACTATCTAGCTTCTCAATATTGAGTAATTGACAAGTTATAGCAATTTGTTTATACCCTCTTATCTCAATATGATAAGGAGTTAAATCTAAATTATACCAACCAACTTGTGACACTGAGAAGAGAATAGTTTGATTTAAAAGTTGTTTATCAGGAAGTTTATCGGAGATTCCATAGATATTTAGTTTGAATTTTAACTCTTTAAACTTGGAGCTTGGAATGATATGAAAATTATAGTTTTTAATAATTGCTGTATTGGGAATATTAAATATGGTGCCTTGTTCTACTGCTGGGTTATCATCGTCGAACATATGAGAATAGGTTAAAAAGGGTCTCTTCTCTTTTCCAATAATTTTGTGTTTATATGGTTTTGATGTAATTGAAACTTCGCTCAAAAGGATCTCTTTGGGCTTCATTTTTACTCTATGACTCTTTATTAAATCTAAAATCTTTAATTCTTGATCATCATATCCAATAGAGGATATGATAATATTGTTATTGAGTAAGCTATCTGGCTCTAAAAAATTAAACTCCCCTTTTTCATTTGTAATACCACCAACTTCTTTCCCTTTTACTCCTAAAGCAGCATAAGCTAAAGGGGTGCTATCTTGTACGTTAACTATTACTCCAAACAGATTGGTCTTTTGTGCAAATACATTTATGCATAATAAAAGATAGAGAAAGCTAAGCGTCAAAATTTTTCTCAACATATTTGTTTTCTTAATGAGTATTCTTTAAAGAGGATTTAAAGATAGTTTTTAAAGCTTAATGGAGGTCGGGGTTACGAGTATTTATCTGTGGTATTGCTTTTTCATCTCCCCCTCCTTTGGTGGGGGTTGGGGGGAGGTCGTTGTTATCTTTCCTCACTCCCCCTCCAAGGGAGGGGGAGTGAGGAAAGAGTTTTAAAAAGAAAGTTATAGTTAGAACATTTCGTTATAACTCATTCAATATAGCTTCAATTTTCATAATATTTTCTTGACTACCTCCTTCAAATACGCCAACTACGATTTGATCTTTATTAATAACGATGTGAGTTGGTAATGATCTGATACTATAATCATCCCCATTAACCGATACAATTTGGTATAAAAAGGGGTGTTGTGGTAAAAAACTTTTAAGCAACACACTTTCGGGTGAATTAAATGCTAACCCTATGAAGACAATATCTTTGTTCTTCATTTTTTCGACTAACTTATTTAATTGAGGGATCTCCTTGATGCAAGGTTCGCAAGTAGTACTCCAGAAGTTAAGAACAATAGTTTTCCCTTTCAATTTTTCAGAGTTTACAATGTTTCCATTTAGATCTTTATATTCAAATGGGCTGATTTGTTTGCCCATCTTATAAGATGTCTTTTGCAATGCTTTGGGCTCCAAATCTTTGAAAGAAGAATCCAATTCCGTAATCATAAAGCTTTTAATATTTTCGTAATTGAAATGTCTTATAAACTGAGTAAAATGCCAATTTTCTCCATTATCTTTAGAAATACCAAAGAAACTTGTATTTTCATTACCAAACTTGCAACTGAAGTAGGCTTGTTGCGAGGTTTCAAATTTCCCAAATCGAATCAATTGTACATCTGAAGTACTACGTGTATCGTTTTTTAATGCTTTCTCCCATTGTTTATAATCTCCTTGCCCTGGGGTGAGGTAATTCACATATTGTACAAAATCTTTCTCATTTAGAGCTTTTATCATTGCCTCTGCAGCTATAGTTGCCTTTTTCTTAGACTCCTCTTGTGCTATTGTTGTAAATGAAAATAGCATCAAAATAGTTAATAGGATCAGTGATTTCATTTTCGTAGATACTTTAAATCGTTGATTATATGCAAATTTTAAATCGCCAAACTGTTAATATCTGGTCTTCGAATCTTTCAATACTAATATATTTAATGCCATCTTTTGTCTGATAGAAGACTCTTCTACCAGCCACCGCTTCATTGTAAAATTCGGTGGCATTATCTAAACTTATTGATAAGTTATATGACTTTCCGTCTCGTTCACTTAGAACAACAATTTTATCATCATATTTTGTAACCTCAACAACAGTGGTGTAATCCTCAGATATGTTTGATGAGATAATTGTAATACACCCACCATTTGTTTGGGCTTTAGAAATAGCCATTGATGAGAATAGAATTAAGGTTAACAAGATTTTTTTCATAAGTTTATAATAATGTGAGTTAGTTGTATAAAATGAGGTGTAGAGTTGGTAACTATGGAGAAAGTTAGTGAAATATTCTGTTTAGCAGACGTTTTTTGGAAATATTTCAAGAAAGCCCAGTTGGTGCATATTCTGACATAAATGGTTCTATAAAGCAAAGAACAGATGATTAAACTTTATTGCAATCAGATTGTTTAACTTAGTAGATAAGAAAAATAAAACAATTGCAATTATTTAACTTTTAAAATTAAGTATATGTTAGTACGTTTAATTTATTACAGCTCAGTTGGCAACATAAAGAGTTTGTCTGACATTCAACAAATATTAGAGAAATCGCAAATAAACAATGCGAAGAAGTCAATTTCTGGAATGTTGTATTTTGATGATAACTATTTCATCCAAGTACTTGAAGGTGATCGTAAACTTGTATCAGATCTTATGTTTAAAATCTCCAAAGATGAACGTCATACAGATATTGTTATTGTAAATATAACAGAGATTAATCAACGTATGTTTAGTAAATGGAGTATGCTGAGCGCAGCAGGAGTAAAAATGGATAAAGACACTCTGATGCAATTTAGTGCAAACGGGACTTTTAATCCTAACCAGTTATCACAAGGTAACTTCGATGCATTTGTTGGATATGTGTATAGTCAAATTAACAAATAATTGGTGATCGTTAGATCGATATTTAATTACAAGTTTTAAAAGGGTCAATTCTCACGAGTTGGCTCTTTTAGTTAAAACACCAGTCCTTTCACCAACTCAACAAACAACTCTACGCCATTAATAATCTCATCTTTAAGAATATACTCATCGGCAGTATGTGATCGAGCCGAGTCGCCCGGACCAATTTTAATGGTGGTAAATGGTACAAGTGCTTGGTCGGATGTGGTTGGTGATCCAAAAGGCTTCATTCCTAATTCGATACCTCTTTTAACGATGGGATGGTCAATTGAAATAGAACTTGGATTGATTCGGAAACTACGTGGAGTAACCTCGCTAACAACTTGTGTTTGAATAAATTCATACAGTTCCTTGTTTGGATAGTGCTCCGTTGTACGCACATCAACCACAAATTTACAGGCATCAGGTACAACGTTGTGTTGCGTTCCGGCTTCTATCATGGTAACGCTCATCTTCACCTCACCTAGATGCTCGGATATTTTCTCGAACTTATGATTTTTAAACCACTCAATATCTTTTATGGCTTTGTAGATGGCGTTATCGCCCTCGTTACGCGCTGCGTGTCCTGATTTTCCTCGTGCTACACAATCGAGTACCATCAACCCCTTTTCGGCCACGGCCATATTCATTTGGGTAGGCTCACCAATGATGGCTAAATCTATCTTGCCCAACTTTTCAACTATTGAAGCTATGCCATTGGCTCCCGAAACCTCCTCTTCGGCGGTAGCGGCAAAAACCAAATTATAGGGCTGCGTCTCTTGGCGTAAAACCAAGTAAGCTCCCAACAACGAGACCAATGGTCCACCTGCATCGTTAGATCCAAGTCCAAAAAGTTTACCATCTTCCTCAGTTGGAGTAAATGGGTCTTTTGTCCATTTAGATGAAGGTTTAACCGTATCGATGTGCGAATTAAAAAGAAGCGTTGGCTTAGAATCGTCACGTTCTTGCGCAAAACACCATACATTGTTACCACTACGGTTTACCCTTTCGCCTTTTGATATAAGGAATTTTTCCATTACATTGGTCGCATCGCCCTCCTCCCGACTAAACGATTGGGTAGAGATAAGTTGCTTAAGAAGGTTGTAAACATCGTTGGTAATGGTGGTCATAAAAGATTAACTTATCGATTTTAAACTCAAATAATTTTCAGGCGTCATAATACTTAAAGAACTCTTTTTATAATCCTTTATATTACGTGTAAGTATAATGTTAATACTTACTGAATGTATTGCGGCAAAATTTTGTAAAGCATATTCAAAATCTTTAAAATCAGAAATCAAAGCATTAATAACAGTCTGCCTATCCATTGCAATAACATCTAAGATTATAAGAAGTTGCGATAATTTTTCAATCACATTTTCATGTGAAGCATTCCTCTGTAAAATATAATAGAGATTAGCGCAAATAACAGGCGTAATAAATCCCTGAATTTGATTTGTTTCAGCCAAAGCAAAAACTTTTGCTGCAAATTCTGAAAATGGTTCTCGGTCTAAGAGTAGGTCTAAAACAATATCGGTATCAAATAAAACTTTATCCATCTTAAAGATACTTTTCAGCTAATCTGTCTGATAGTTGCGATTTGTAATCCTCTTTTGAGTTAGCCTTAAACGCACCTTTCAACGATTTTGATATTGGCGCTATCGTATCAGAATCAGCTCTTTCAACAACAATTGCTTTAAGATAATTCTCAATGATTCCAGATAAACTTTGCCCTTTTGATTTGGCATAAAGTTTAGCCTTCTCTATGATATCTTGCTCAACTGTTAAGGTTAATTTTGTAGTCATAATACGGGTGTTTTAAAAATTGCTTACACGTACAAAATTACAAAATAATTTTTATTCGAACAGTAATGACTAGAGTTATTCTAAAACAGTACCCGTACTAAAATTAGCCCCAATACCCTGAGGATTAGTGATAATCACACGTTTTACCCCAGCTTTAATGGCATCAAAACCGTTATCTAGTTTAGGTATCATACCTGAATTAATAACACCGGTTGCTTGATGTTGTTTAAACACATCAAAAGTTAAGCTTGGAATAACCGAGTTCTCATCGTCTTGATCGGTCATAACTCCCGGCTTCTCGAAACAATACGCTAAAGTTACTTCAAAGTTTTTGGCGAGTGCAACTGCCAATGATGAAGCCATGGTATCTGCATTGGTGTTGAGCATGTTGCCTTGTCCGTTGTGCGTAAGAGGCGCTACCACAGGTACAATGCCACTTTCAATAAGTTTTGAAATTACATCGGTTTGTACCGAAACCACATCGCCCACGAAACCATAATCAACCTCTTTAACCGGACGTTTTTTTGCAAGTATCAAATTCAAATCGGCACCTGTAACTCCCAATGAGTTAATGCCTTTAGCTTGTAAGCCAGCCACAATGTGTTTGTTTACCAAACCTCCATAAACCATAGTTACTACATCAAGTGTTGCTCTGTCGGTTACTCTGCGCCCATCCACCATAATGGTTTCAATACCAAGCTTTTCGGCAACTTTCGTCGCAGATCGACCACCACCGTGAACTAAAAGTTTAAGGCCATCTAATTTGGCAAAGTCGTTTAATAACGAGGTAAGAGTTTCGTGCTCTTCCACAACTTTACCGCCTACTTTAATAATAGTTAATTTTTGCATAGAAAAAAATTATCACGCAAAGACGCAAAGACGCAAAGGTTTAATTTGCAAGCTAGGCCGGCAAAGCGCTAAGTTATATTAGTATTATAAGTTATTAACAATCCTTGAAATACCGTGTTTAATTAATGATTCATTAAAGTTTATAAGTAACCCAAGCTTTAATCCTGTAAGCTTTAAATATGTTTGAACTTGTTTTGAATGAACTGTAGTTATCGCTTCCACGGACTTTAGCTCAACCAGAACCTTATCTTCAATTATTAAATCGGCTCTAAATCCAATTTCCATTTGTAACTCATCCCAAATTACGGGAATTGCTTTTTGCCGCTCAACTTTTAAACCACACTTTTTTAGTTCATAGAACATGATCTCCTCGTACACCGATTCAAACAGCCCAGCACCGAGTTTCGAATGGATAGTAAATGCAACATTTACTATTATTTTAGATAATTCATCCTCAGTCATAGCCCTTTGCGTCTTGGCGCCTTTGCGTGATAATTAATCTTAGCGTGAAAGCCCCTTCAAGATTCTCTTCAACACCGTTTGTGCCGAAACAACTCGGTTAGCAGCCTCTGGAATAACAATAGAGTTAGGTCCTTCGATAACGCCATCAGTCACAATCTGATTGCGACGAACTGGTAAACAATGCATGAATTTACCTTCGTTGGTTAACGCCATCTTTGCTTCGTCAACCATCCAATCTCTGTCGGTAGAAACAATTTTACCGTAGTCGTTGAAGTTCGACCAGTTTTTGGCGTAGATAAAATCGGCTCCTTCAAATGCTTTTCGCTGATCGTACTCAATTTTTACTCCTTTGGTAAATTGCTCATCTAATTCATATCCCTTTGGGTGAGTAATCACAAACTCAACATCGGCAGCACGCATCCACTCGGCAAACGAGTTTGGAACCGCTTGAGGCAATGCACGAGGGTGGGGCGCCCAAGTTAAAACCACTTTTGGACGAGGTTTTGTTTTGTACTCCTCAATGGTAATTAAATCGGCAAACGATTGAAGTGGGTGACGAATGGCACTCTCCAAGCTGATTACCGGAACGCCGGCCAATTCTATAAATTGCGTAATTATCTTTTCGCTATAATCTTCTTCTCTGTTTTCAAGGTTAGCAAAGGCACGAACGCCTATCACATCGCAATAGCTTCCAATTACAGGAATAGCCTCGCGGATATGTTCGGGCTTATCGCCATCCATTACTACGCCGAGTTCGGTCTCAAGCTTCCATCCATCTTTATTGATATCAAGAACCATAACGTTCATTCCCAAGTTCATAGCAGCCTTTTGGGTGCTTAAACGGGTGCGCAAACTTGAGTTGAAAAATATCAAAATGATGGTCTTGTTTTTTCCAAGTTCTTGATCAGAATAAGGATTTAGCTTTACATAAGCCGCCTCAGCAAGAGCCGCTTTTAAATCGGAAATATCGTAAACACTTAAAAACTGTTTCATATTATCAATTTTATTCTCTCGCAAAGGCGCAAAGGCGCAAAGGGGAGATGGTTTTTAAAATTATTTCTTTGCGTCTCTGCGCCTTGGCGAGACATATTTTCATGAACGAAC
Organism: Breznakibacter sp.; assembly: GCA_018055415.1. Lineage (GTDB taxonomy): Bacteria > Bacteroidota > Bacteroidia > Bacteroidales > Marinilabiliaceae > JAGPHP01. Next base: position 14,389 of record JAGPHP010000006.1, read on the forward strand.
TTGTCCGTCGCCTCTTACAACCCACTTATAACTAGTGAGTTCGCGTAGAGCCATTGGGCCACGAGCATGGAGTTTTTGGGTGCTAATACCAATTTCTGCACCAAGTCCAAATTGCGCACCATCGGTATAAGCAGTAGAGGTGTTGGCATAAACAGCCGCTGCATCTACCTCATTTAAAAAGCGTTCAATAGACTCATTATCTGACGAAATGATAGCCTCAGAGTGTTTTGAGCTAAAGTTATAGATATGGTCTAAGGCTTCGTCTAGATTTGAAACCGTTTTAATAGCCATCTTATAATCTAAAAACTCTGTACCAAACGATTCTTTATCAGCTTTTTGCAATAGAGAAGATTCGTATTTCCCGACAAGTGATTGATATGCTGGTTCATCGGCATAAAGCACCACATTTTTAGAGGTCATCTTTTCAACCAATCTTGGCAAATCAGCGAGTCTATCTTTATGAATGATAAGGCAATCGAGTGCATTACAAACACTTACGCGGCGCGTTTTGGCGTTAAAAACAATTTCAGCACCTTTAGTCAAATCACCCGTTTTATCGAAATAGGTATGAACAATACCTGCACCTGTTTCAATAACAGGTACTTTAGAGTTATCGCGTACAGAGTTGATAAGCGATTGAGAACCACGAGGAATTAGCACATCTACATACCCAACAGCATTCATCAACTCCTCAGCCGCATAACGATCAGGAGGTAAGAGCTGTACAATATTAGAATCAATACTCTCACCTACAAGAACTTGCTTAATAAGTTTTGCTATCGCGATGTTTGAAAATTCCGCATCGGAACTACCTTTTAAAACCACGGCATTGCCTGAACGAAGGCATAGTGAAAAAACATCGAATGTAACATTTGGGCGTGCTTCGTAAATTACGCCAACTACTCCAAGTGGTACACGTTTTCGACTCATTTTCAATCCATTAGGTAAAACCTTTTCTTCTAAGATTTCACCAACAGGAGCGGGTAGAGTAGCCACATTGCGAATTTCGCTAGCAATAGATTTAATGCGGTCGGCAGTGAGTAAAAGTCTGTCGTACTTGGGGTTCGACTTCTCCATACGCACCAAATCCTTCTGGTTTTCAGCCAAAAGGATCTCGATATTTTTTTCAGCCTCGTCGGCCAATTTAAGTAAAACTCGTGTGGTATCGGTTGAGGTAATTTTGGTCAGTGAACGTGTACTGTTTTTAATATCCTCAAACTGTTGTAAACACTTCATCTTCAATATATTTATTGCTTTGGAACTTCAGGAAAAAGGTAAAGATAGTCGTAATGAATAAACGGTTTCGACTTCTTTTCGGTATTGGAGATCTCTAACTTTTCTTTGCTTGTTTGAGCTCGCCCAATTCCTAAGGTATTACCCGCTTCATCTTTAATTTTTATAAGATCGCCCTTTTCGAAATCGCCTGTTAATGAGATGATTCCGGGAGGTAAAAGACTTGAAGCTTTATTACTCAAAAGTGCTTTAACTGCACCCGCATTAATTGTAACTTCGGCTTTTGTAAAACCTTCGGAGTAGGCCATCCATTTCTTAACCGCGGCATGATGCTCGCCAGGTACAAAATGGGTGTGTAATACTTTTTGCGGATGGGTAGCTAAATCGGTAATGATATTTTCGCGAGTACCGTTTGCAATATGCACCGAGATGCCAGATTCGGCAGTTTTTGTAGCAATTCGGCATTTGGTAAGCATTCCACCACGTCCGAAATTCGATTTTGTGGTTGAGATGTATTGAGATAAATCGCTCTTTTGACTCTCAACTATTTTAATAACCTCAGAGCCCGGTTCGCTTGGATTTCCGTTGTAGATTCCATCGATATTACTCAAAATAAAGAGCGCATCGGCATCCATCATGGTGGCTATAAGTCCCGCTAACTCGTCGTTATCGGTAAACATAAGCGCCGTTACTGAAACAGCATCGTTTTCATTTATGATAGGAACAATATGGTTGTCGTGAAGTGTTTGAATACAATTTTTCATATTCAAGTAGTGCTCACGTGTGCGGAAATCCTCTTTGGTCACCAATATTTGTGCACACTTCATGGAGTGCTTATCGAATATTTGCGAATAGGTGTTAATTAATTTAACCTGACCAACCGAAGAGAGCAGTTGACGCGCAGAAACAGGATCGAGTTTTTTCGAAACCTTCACCATACTTCTTCCCGAAGCCACAGCTCCTGAAGAGATAAGTGTAATTTTACGTTTTTTATTGGTCAAACTTGCAATTTGATCCACAAAATGTTCAATGCGTGTGGTATTAAGTGTACCGTCGGCATTGGTTAAAACATTAGAACCTATCTTTACAACTATATTTTCAAACACCTAGAAATAATATTATAGCAATTATTAATTATATAATAGTCATAAACTATTTATTTACAATCAGATAATATCTTACTTACCTCCTCTTTAAGTAGCGGTAGATATCGTTTTGTAATTACCCAAACCATCGACGTGTCCACGGCATCATAAGCATGAATTAATCTATTTCTAAATCCAACTATTTTTCGGGAATTTTCGATATAAATATCAGGCTCTATTAAATCAAACTTATTAACCGCCTCACCAATAATTCCGAGTTGACGCTCGACAGCACTTTGGGTTTTTAAGTCAGAAACATAATCCCCGTAATTCGGTATTGATTCAGTAAACTCTTCAATAAGTTCAATGGCTTGAAGAATATCAGATAAATACTTGAGCCCCTTCTCGGTCATAAATCAATATTTTTGTCGCTTCAATGCTCTTTCTTAAATAGGGATTTTTGATAGATGAATCGGTTAACAAATCAACTTTGCGATGAAAGAACTCTTCAAATTTATCCCAAAGAGATATTATTTTCTCGCCTCTTTCAAGCGGATCTGGTTCGTCTATTTCAACTACCAAATCGATATCACTCTTCTCAGGATCAAAGTTATCAGAGGTTGAAGATCCAAAAGCGTACAAATATTTGACCTTATGATCTTTACATAAAGTTTTAAAATCTGGAAGTTGCTTTAATATTTCGTCCTTGATAACCATGTTGTAAAGATACAACTTTTTCAGATTTAACTAACCCACTATTTATTAAAGAGCTGCTCCCCTACCTTGGAGGGGTTGGGGAGGCCTTTATAATTACTGCAATTTCTTATAAGGAGTCAATATTCCGTTCAATACTGCTGATGTAAAACCATCTTGCTCCATTGCATTTAACCCATTGATGGTAATACCTTTTGGAGTAGTAACTTTATCGATCTCCTCTTCGGGATGCGTTCCGTTTTTCAGAATCAGTTCTGCCGCACCTTTAACCGTTTGAGCAACAATTTGATGTGCCACCTTAGCTCCGAAGCCGATCTCAACGCCTCCTTCACTTGATGCACGAATATAGCGCAACGCAAAGGCAATTCCGCACGAAGCTAAAACTGTTGCCGCTGCCATTTGATCTTCAGGAATCAGAATAGATGTCCCCATTAGGTTAAACATCTCGTTAACCAAATTTTCTTGTTCCGAAGTTGCTTTAAATGAGGATACAAATGTCATGCTCTCACCAATAGCAATTGCAGTATTTGGCATCACTCTGAAAATTGGAAGCTCTTTACCAAGAGCATCAGCTACCACTTTTGAAGTGATTCCAGCAGCAATAGAGATAACCATTTGGTTGGTTAAGGTTCCTGTAATCTCTTTACATACAGGTTCCATCAACCAAGGCTTAACAGCCAGGATAACAATAGTGGCATCTTTAACGGCGACTAAGTTATTGTCTGTTAGCTTAATACCAAGTTGATTAAGCGCTGTAAGTTGTTTGTATTGAGGATCAGAAACGGTGATATTTGAAGCCGAAATCCACTTTGAATTTACAAATCCATTTGTTATAGCACTTCCTATGTTTCCTCCGCCAATGATGGCAATTTTATGGTTGTTCATAATATGATATTATTAATCGTAATGGAATCGGCATTTCAGTATAATAACCTCATCCTCTTTTACTTGATAAATTATTCGATGCTCATTATCAATTCGTCGCGACCATAAACCTTGATATTTATGTTTTAAAGGTTCTGGTTTTCCGATGCCCGCAAAAGGAGATCTCTTTATATCTTTGATTAACTCATTGATACGTTTCAACATCTTTTTATCGAAGGATTGCCAGTATAAGTAATCTTCCCAAGCCTCATCTACAAAACTATGTCTCATTCCTCAATCAAATCACGTTGAATCGTTTGACCACGACGTACTTTCTCTAAGGCACTATCTAATCTGCTCTCATTCAATTTTGATGAGAGTTCATGTTGCGTTGAACATAAGGAGTTATACTCATCTAACGAAATAACAACAACACCTGTATCCTTACCACGATTGATGATTAAGGTTTCAAAATTGTCGTTAACAGCATCGAGATATTTTTTAATATCTTTTCGAAAATCAGAAATCGTTGTCGTTATCATATCTCAAATATTTTGTACAAATTTATGTACAAAAAAACGTACAACCAAATTTTTCTTTTAAAACTTATAATCCCTTACTGCCGACAAAAACTCATCTGCCATCTCCTTCGTCAAAGTCAATGGTGAGAGCAAACGAATTGTTTTTGAACCAGAAACGCCTGTAAAGATATGATTCTTACGCAATAAGTCGTCACGCATTTTTGCTATATCTTGGTCATATTCAATGCCTATCATCAGGCCTAAACCCCTAGCCTCTTTGATAGATGGGATCGCTTTTAGTTGCTCAATAAGATAACTTCCAACTTTAGCCGCATTTTCAACTAACCTCTCTTGTTCCATCACTTCAAGCACTGCTAAACCAGCCGCACATGCTAGGTAGTTACCACCAAAAGTGGTTCCAAGCATACCGTACCAAGGTTTAAATTCGGGGGAGATAAGTACGCCACCAAGTGGAAAACCGTTACCCATGCCTTTAGCTAAGGTCACAACATCTGGCTTAATATCAGCATATTCAAAAGCAAAGAATTTACCCGAACGGCCGTAACCCGACTGTACTTCATCTAAAATTAATACTGTCCCGTGCTTTTTACAAAGTTTCTGAACCTCTTGTAAAAATGTTGCATCGGGCACATAAATACCGCCAATTCCTTGAATACCTTCAACAATTAGCGCACAAGCCTCCTCTTTTTTAAGTTCTTGCTCAACAGCGTTTAAGTCGTTAAATGGCAACAAGATAACATCGTGATTGGCATTTATTGGCGCCACAATTTTGGCATTATCTGTTGCCGCAACAGCCGCCGAAGTTCGTCCGTGAAATCCGCGTTTAAAAGCTATAATCTTTTTTCTACCAGTATGAAACGATGCCAATTTAAAGGCATTCTCATTAGCTTCCGCACCTGAGTTACATAAGAAAAGCGTGTAATCATCTAATCCACAAGCCTTACCCAATTTTTCGGCCAGCTCCACTTGAAGCGGATTTTGAACCGAATTTGAGTAAAAACCTATAGCATTCAACTGATCGCTAATGCGCTTAATGTAATGAGGATGAGAGTGTCCGATAGAAATAACGGCATGCCCACCATAAAGGTCGAGATACTTGGTGCCGTTTTCGTCCCACATATAACAGCCTTCGGCTTTAGTGGGAGTAATGTTAAAAAGCGGATAAACGTCGAATAGTTTCATTGATTTGAAAATTAGGCAGAAGGCAGAGGGCAGAAGGCAGATATACTCTAACCAACTTTCCAAACCTAAACTTCCTTTGTATAACTTAAAACCTTTTTACTTTCTCTTTGCGCCTTCGCGTCTTTGCGAGAAATATATTTTTTTTTGCGAGAACCCTTAAAACGCCACACTCTTCAAACTTAACCCTTCGTTTTCAGGAAGTCCAAACATTAGGTTCATATTCTGAACCGCCTGACCAGATGCACCTTTAGTTAAGTTATCTATAATGCTGATAATTAGCAGTTTATTGCCATGTTTTTCTAAATAAAGAATACACTTATTGGTATTAACCACCTGTTTTAGGTCGATGTTAGCATCCGATAAAAATACAAACGGCTGATCTTTGTAATACTCTCTGAATAAAGCCTTTGCATTAACCAAATTCAAATCACACTCCAAATAAGTAGATGCCAAAATACCGCGAGGGAAATTACCACGCAATGGCACAAAGTTGATATCTGCCTTAAAATCTGGCTGTAAATGTACCAATGTCTGACGAATCTCGCCCAAATGCTGGTGTGTAAATGCTTTATAAACTGATAAGTTATTGTTTCTCCAACTAAAATGAGTGGTATCAGATGGTGCCTGACCAGCGCCCGTAGAGCCTGTAGTTGCCTGAATATGAACCTCTTTCAGCAAACCTTTTGCCGCCAAAGGCAACAACGAAAGCTGAATAGCCGTTGCAAAACATCCTGGATTGGCAATATGATTGGCCTTTTTAATATCCGATTTAAAAACCTCAGGCAAGCCGTAAACAAACGTGCCAGCATCTTTAGCCAATCTGAAATCGTTACCTAAATCAATCACCTTCACCGATGCAGGAACTTGGTGCTTAGCAAAAAACTCTTTCGCCTTGCCATGTCCCATACAGAAGAAAATCACATCAATACCGTCAAACGTTACATCGGCAACAAACTTCAAATCCGTAGCTCCAAACAAATCGTTATGTACATCTGTAATCGGATTACCACCATTACTAGTGCTCTGAATGTAAGCAATCTCCGCTTTCGGATGCGTCAATAATATTCTAATAAGTTCACCGGCTGTATAACCGGCTCCCCCAATAATTCCTACTTTAATCATTTCTATAATTATAATCTTTCACAACTCCCCTCCCTTGGAGGGGTAGGGGGAGGTTATTAAAATATCCAATTAGACAACTCATGAGTTGTCTCTACTTTATATCCAACTGCCCTTTATTCACGAAGTTAAAGATCTTCAACTGATTACCAATAATATTAGTAAACCCGCGAACATCATCACCCGTCCAAGCATTGTTCATCTCGCCATACTCGCCAAAGCCCGATTTCATTAAATCGTGTTTCGACTCAATACCCACTAATTCAAAACGATACGGTTTCAATGAAATAAACACCTTACCCGATACATTCTCTTGCGAGTTATCAAAATAGGCCTCCATGTCGCGCATTACAGGCTCCAAATATTGAGCTTCATGTAAAAACATTCCGTACCAGTTTGCCAATTGCTCTTTCCAATACATTTGCCACTTTGTAAGTGTGTGTTTTTCAAGCAAATGGTGAGCTTTTATAATCATCAACGCCGCCGCTGCTTCAAAACCAACGCGCCCTTTAATACCAATAATCGTATCGCCCACGTGCATGTCACGACCAACGCAATAAGCGCTTCCCAAAGCCTCAACCGCGCGAATAGCATCTACAGGATTCTCATAATGCACCCCGTTCACACTCTTCACTTCACCTTTGTAAAACTCAAGCGTCATTGTCTCTTCGCCATGTTTTTGCAACTGACTTGGATACGCCTCCTCAGGCAATGTCTTGTGCGATGTCAACGTCTCTTTTCCGCCCACACTCGTGCCCCAAAGACCTTTGTTGATGCTATAATCCATCTTTTTCCAGTCGCGCTCAACGCCACGAGCCTTCAAATATTCAATCTCCTCCGCACGCGAAAGACGTAAATCTCTAATAGGTGTAATAATCTGAATATCAGGAGCTATAATCTGAAAAGTTAAATCAAAACGCACTTGGTCGTTACCCGCGCCCGTACTCCCGTGAGCAATATGCGTAGCACCAATTTCACGCGCATAGTTCACAATCGACAATGCCTGAAAAATACGCTCCGAGCTCACCGACAGTGGATAAGTGTTGTTTTTCAATACGTTACCAAAAATCATGTAACGAATACATTTCTCGTAGTAAAGTTTGGTCACATCTAAAGTCACATGCGATGCAACTCCCAATTTATAGGCATTTTCCTCAATCACCTTCAACTCCTCTGCCGAAAAACCGCCTGTGTTCGAAATCGCCGAATGCACCTCCATGCCCTTCTCCTCTTTCAAATATTTCACACAAAACGAGGTATCCAAACCTCCACTAAACGCTAAAAGTACCTTTTCCATATCTTTAATTTTATAACTTTTTTAACTCTTTTGGGCGTGCCGGCAAAAAGGGCAACCCCAATATTTCGGAATTTCATTCCAATCTCTAGAATTTTTCTCTTTGGCCCTTTTTGCCGTCGGGCTATCCGCTGCAACTCCTCGCTTCCCTATGGTCGCTGCGGGGTTTCCGCTTCTATCCCTCACGCTGGCCGATCGAAAATCTCTTCAACGTTCAAAAATTCTGGCACGCCGAAGATTAACGCCGATAATTTCAAATTTTCTCCAAACTCCCCTCCCTTGGAGGAGCTGGGGGAGGTCATTGTAAATATTTCAAAGCAGACAACACGTGTGTTATCCCTACTTTTTCTTCATCAACAAAAACTGCTTTATCTTTAACCATCTATCCCACACCGAAAAACTCTTATGCTCCTCGGTGGTTTTTTCAGTCACAATAAATGGTGCTGCTTGCTCCTCTTTTGCCGGATCGTAAAGCATACCCGTACATAAGCAGTGTTTGCGTTTGGTGCGCTCCAATATATCATAGTTTATACAACTCTGGCAACCTTTCCAAAATGCCTCATCATCCGTAAGTTCCGAGAATGTTACAGGTTTATAGCCAAGTTCCGAGTTTATTTTCATTACCGCTAAACCCGTAGTTAAACCAAATATTTTTGCCTGCGGATATTTGGTACGCGAGAGTTCAAATGCCTTCTTTTTTATCTCTTTAGCTAAACCATTTCCACGAAATTTATCAACCACAATTAAGCCCGAATTGGCTACATATTTATCATGCCCCCATGATTCGATGTAGCAAAATCCTGCAAATTCGCCGTTGTGTAAAGCAATAATGGCCTTACCTTCTAAAATTTTAGCTTTTACATAGTCGGGATTACGTTTTGCAATACCAGTTCCTCTTACTTTTGCAGCTTCAGCAATCGTTTCAAGAATGATATTCACATAAGGAACATGTAACTCCGATGCAACTAAAACTTCTATCTCTTTCATCTCTACCATTTTCTTTTTTAACTCGAGGCAAATCGTACTCATTTACCTCTACATACCCCTTATTAATTAAAAACTTTCCGCTTAATGCCTGGTAAACAAACCGTTAAAGCGGCTAATAATTCAGCGCGACTCACATTTTCGCGAATTACTAATATAATCGTATCGTCACCAGCAATGGTGCCCAGCACTTCTCTTAAATTCTGACTATCAATAACCGACGCAATGCTGTTCGCAAAACCTGGTTGGGTTCTAATAACTGCCATATTACCTGAGAAGTCAATTGTATCAATCTTTCTCATCTGAAAATCATCGGCCACCAAATCCTCTTTAGGGCGCGTTGTACTGGCCATGTCTGGAAGTACATAAATATAACTGTTACTGCTATCAAACGCTTTCGATACTTTCAAGAATTTCAAATCACGCGACAGAGTTGCTTGTGTTGTTGCAAATCCAGCGCTCTCTAAATAGGTTAATAGCTCGTCTTGACTACCAATTTTCTGGGTCATGATGATTTGGCGTATGGCTCCTAAACGTTTCGATTTTAAATTCATAACAGCTCTAAATAGAGTAACATCAAAAATCAATTTCCACTCTTTTAAGTAGTTACAAAATTTTTGATGGATATACAGTTAACACCTCTACCAATAAACTTCTCGTTGCTAATACTTTGAGTAGGTTGTTGGAATAAATGCGTATAAATATTCTATAAACATTGCAAAAATATACATTAATAAGTTTTATCAAACAATAATTGCAAAAAAAATTCTATTTTTGCACTCGATTTTATTGGTGAAATAGGGACTTTTAGTTTATTTCATTTTATAAAACACTCATTATTAAGAAGATATGTTTTTATATTTTAAATTGTCGTTTGACAGTTTAACAAAAATATTTCGCTTAAAAAATGCCGATGTTTTAAAAATAGTTCGAAAAAAGTATATAATTATCTATCGTGATGACAAAAGATGTAAAAAAGGTAATCGTTTTAGGTTCGGGTGCACTTAAAATTGGTGAAGCGGGTGAGTTCGACTACTCAGGCTCTCAGGCTCTCAAAGCTTTAAAAGAAGAAGGTGTTGAAACTATCCTCATCAACCCAAATATTGCAACTGTTCAAACTTCAGAAAATATTGCCGATAAGGTCTATTTTCTACCAGTAACTCCTTTTTTCGTTGAGCAAGTAATTATTAAAGAGAAACCGCAGGGTATTCTTTTAGCTTGGGGTGGTCAAACCGCACTTAACTGTGGTGTAGCTCTTTTTGAAAACAAAATTCTTGAAAAATATAACGTGCAGGTAATGGGTACGCCTGTGCAATCAATCATTAACACCGAAGACCGCGAAATTTTTGCAAATATTCTTCGTGAGATTGATGTTAAAACGCCTATTTCTCGCGCTGTTACAAGTGTTGAGGCGGCTATTGAAGCTTCAAAAGAGATTGGTTTCCCAATGATTGTTCGTGCGGCTTATACGCTTGGAGGTATGGGATCGGGTTTCTGTAACAACGAAAAGGAACTTATCGAACGAGCAGAAAATGCTTTCTCTTATTCAAATCAAATCCTTGTAGAGGAGTCTCTTAAAGGTTGGAAAGAGGTTGAGTATGAGGTTGTTCGCGATAGATTCGACAACTGTATCACTGTTTGTAACATGGAGAACTTCGATCCACTTGGTATTCACACAGGTGAAAGTATTGTTGTTGCACCTTCACAAACGCTTACAAACTCTGAATATCATAAACTTCGCGAGCTTGCAATTAAAATTATTCGTCGCGTAGGTATCGTGGGTGAGTGTAACGTTCAATACGCACTTGATCCATATTCTGAAGATTATCGTGTAATTGAGGTTAATGCTCGTTTATCTCGTTCATCGGCACTAGCATCTAAAGCCACCGGTTATCCATTGGCATTTGTAGCGGCAAAATTAGGTTTAGGTTACGGCTTGCACCAACTTAAAAACTCGGTAACAAAAGTTACTTCTACTTTCTTCGAACCTGCTCTTGACTATATTGTTGTTAAAATTCCTCGTTGGGATTTGGGTAAATTTGAAGGCGTTTCTAAAGAGATTGGTTCTTCCATGAAATCGGTAGGTGAAATTATGGCTATCGGTCGAAACTTTGAAGAGGCAATTCAAAAAGGGTTGCGCATGATTGGTCAGGGCAAACATGGTTTTGTGGCAAATAAAGAGTTTGACAAAGATCGCGTTTTAAAAGAGCTTTCTGAACCTACCGATCAACGTGTATATGCCATTGCGCAAGCATTGCAAAATGGAATGACAGTTGACGAGATTCATGAACTTTCAAGAATCGATAAGTGGTTCCTCGAAAAACTTAAAAATATCACCAACCACGAAGCTATTCTTGCAAAAGTGGATGGTTTAAAAAACAGTCCTGTACAAGAGATTTTACGCGCTAAGAAGATAGGTTTCAGCGACTTCCAAATTGCTCGCCTCATCTTTAAAAGCAAAAGCTCTGACATAGAGAATGATCTGTTAAAAGTTCGCGAGTTCCGTAAAGCCAATAACATTGTTCCTTATGTGAAACAAATTGATACGCTTGCAGGTGAATTCCCAGCGCAGATCAACTATTTGTATCTAACTTACAACGGAACTGAGCACGATATTGAATTCCAACACGATAATAAGTCGGTAATTGTTTTAGGTTCTGGAGCTTACCGCATTGGTAGCTCGGTTGAGTTCGACTGGTGTTCGGTAAATGCCTTAAACACTGTTCGCGAACAAGGTTTCCGCTCAATTGTAATTAACTACAACCCTGAAACAGTAAGTACAGACTACGATTTATCTGATCGCCTTTATTTTGATGAGTTAACGTTTGAGCGAGTTTTAGACATCATCGACCTAGAGACACCAAAAGGTGTAATCGTTTCGGTAGGTGGACAAATTCCGAATAACTTAGCCATGAAGTTGGCTTCGCAAAATGTTCCAATTTTAGGTACTTCTGCTGAGAGTATTGATGGTGCTGAAAACCGTCAGAAGTTCTCTGCTATGCTTGATGAATTAAACATTCACCAACCTCGTTGGAGCGAGTTGACTTCTATCGAGGATATCTACAAGTTTGTTGACGAAGTAGGTTTCCCTGTTTTGGTTCGCCCTTCGTATGTACTTTCGGGTGCTGCAATGAACGTGGTTTCTAACCGCGATGAATTACAAGGATTTTTGGAATTAGCAACGCAAGTATCTAAGCAATACCCTGTTGTGGTTTCCGAGTTTATCGAGCAAGCAAAAGAGATTGAGGTTGATGCTGTAGCCAAAGATGGTGAAATTGTAGCTTATGCAATTTCTGAGCACGTGGAATTTGCAGGTGTTCACTCAGGAGATGCAACTATCGTATTCCCTCCTCAAAAACTATATATTGAAACTACTCGTAGAGTTAAGAAAATTGCACGTCAAATTGCAAAGGCGCTTAACATTTCGGGTCCTTTCAACATGCAATTAATGGCAAAAGATAACGAGATCATGGTTATCGAGTGTAACCTTCGCGCATCTCGCAGTTTCCCATTTGTGTCTAAAGTGTTGAAAGTTAATCTTATAGATTTAGCAACAAAAGTAATGTTAGGAATACCAGTTGAGAAACCTAGCAAAAACTTATTCGAGCTTGATTATGTTGGTATCAAAGCATCACAATTCTCATTTGCGCGTTTGGCAAAAGCCGATCCAGTACTAGGAGTTGACATGAGCTCAACAGGTGAGGTTGGTTGTATTGGAGAAAACTTCTCAGAAGCAATACTTCAATCTATGCTTTCGGTAGGTTATCGTATTCCAAAGGCTGGAAGCAACGTATTATTTTCTTCGGGACCTGTTAAATCGAAAGTTGAGTTGCTTGAGGCGGCTCGTTTATTAAAAGATAAAGGGTTTAAAATATTTGCAACTGAAGGAACATCGAAATTCTTTACCGAGAGTGGTGTTGAAAATACACTCGTTGCTTGGCCAGACTCTAGCAATAAGCCAAATAGTTTGGATATGATTCGTGAGAAGAAGTTTGATTTGGTGGTTAACATCCCTAAAAACCTTTCGAAGGGCGAGTTGAAGAATGGTTATCAAATTCGTCGTAACGCTATCGATTTTAACATTCCTCTTATTACAAATGCCCGTTTGGCAAGCGCTTTCATAAACGCTTTCTGCAAAATTGACATCACTGAAATTGCAATTAAAAGCTGGGAAGAGTATAAGTAACATTGTTATAAAGTTATATTTTCTAAGGAGCGTTCTGAAAATGGAGCGCTCCTTTTTGTTTTCCATTAGTCATCAAAATAGATGCATTCATCAAATTGTTTCTTTATTTAATAAAGTTGTTTAAAATAAGCGACGTCATTTTAAAATATGAAACTTATATTTGCTTATCATTTTTTAAAATTGATGTATGAAGAAAGAGGCTGATTGGATGGCAGTTATATTACGAGTTACTTTTATTATCGTTATTATTGGATTTATCTATGGTTTTGATTCAGCCATCGGTTACTCCAATGAAGATGGTGAGAAAGAGGTTTCAAGTCAAATAGTAAAAAGAGAAATGTCATCGGAGGAAATATCTCATGTTATAATTTCAGATAACGATGTAGCAGTTGTTGAGAATGAGAGTAGTAGTTTTGCAATTGATTTAAATAATAACTCTTTTCAAAATTTGATTATTGCCATTTTAACAGCAATTGGATTGATGATAGCTTTGTTAGTTTTTTGTGTTTTGGCAAGTAGAATTTAACAAATTATAGGTTGCGTACCTAAACCCTTCATATTTGAAACTTGCAGCCCAACAGCTGCAAGTTTTTTTATATACCTTTGCCAAAAATGTTAGCTTTTGAAACAGACAGATATTCTTTTGGTTACGCCACCATTTACACAACCAAATACCCCATATCCTGCCATTATGCAATTAAGAGGGTATCTTAATTCTCAAGGTTACAGCGTACATCAATTCGATTTAGGAATAGAGCTTTTTACCAAGATCTTTTCTCAAGAGACGTTGCAAGAGTTGTTCGAATCTATTGTTAAAGAACAGATTAGAGTTCCAAAGAATTTACAAGTTATAGCAGATAACCAAAGCTACTATCTGACTCATATTGATTCGGTTATACGATTTTTGCAAGGCGTTGATAACACTATTGCTCATGGGTTATCTATTCAACTTAAACCTCTCTTGTCAAAACCTATTGAAGATGAGGAACTTGAAATGCTTTTTGGTTCAGCAGGTGTGCATGATTGGGCTAAACACAACTGTACAAAATTTATTGAGGAGTTAGGCTTATTTATTCAAACCTGTTTTGATGATTATTTCTCATTTACAAAATATGCCGAGCATTTGAGTTTGGTTGCTCTTGATTTTGAACCTCTCTTAAAAGCTCTTGATAGAGAAACATTTATAACTAAAATTATTCAAAATGAGATAGATACGGTTGTGAAATTGTATAATCCTAAATCGGTAGGTTTCACAATTCCATTTCCAGGCAATCTATATGGGGCATTAGTTGCATCTAAGAAACTAAAGGAGTGTTATCCCAATATTAAAGTTCTTTTTGGAGGAGGGTTCATTAACACAGAACTACGTTGGTTAACCGAGATGCGCATCTTTAAATATGTCGATTATATTCTTTTGGATGACGGTGAACTTCCATTAAACCAGTATCTTAAATATCAAAATGAGAGTATTGAAAAACGTCACTTAGTTCGAACATTTTATCAAGAGGATGGAGAGATTGTTTATTCAGGAAATGAAGCTAATTTACAAGATATTACCCATTCTGAAATTGCAATTCCAAGTTTTGATGGGATAAAATTAGATAAATATCTCTCTTTTTTATCAACTACTAATCCAATGCAACGTCTTTGGAGCGATGGACGATGGAATAAACTTGCTTTGGCGCATGGTTGTTATTGGGCAAAATGTTCGTTTTGCGATACATCACTTGATTATATTAAACGTTATTCTAAACCATCTATAGATAAATTGGTTGAACGTGTTTTAGCCGTTAAAGATGCGACGAAATGTTCTGGTTTTCACTTTGTAGATGAGGCTGCACCACCTGCCTTATTAAAGGAGTTTTGTCAGGAAATTATTACCCGAAAAATATCTATCACTTGGTGGGTAAATATTCGATTTGAAAAGAGTTTTAATACCGAATTAATTCAGCTAATGTCACAGGCTGGATGTATAGCTGTTTCGGGTGGTTTGGAGGTGGCTTCTGATAGGTTATTAAAGCTTATCAATAAGGGAGTTACGATTGAACAGGTGGCTAATGTTACCAATGCGTTTAGTCAGAATAACATAATGGTGCATGCCTATTTAATGTATGGATTTCCTACGCAAACAGAACAAGAGACTATAGACGCACTTGAGATAGTTAGACAACTATTTGATAATAATCTTATTCAGAGTGCTTTTTGGCATCGCTTTGCTCTTACTGAACACTCCGATATAGGTATTAATCCATCAAAATATAAAATCGAAAAGATTGATAACGATCCCAATCAATTTGCTCGTAACGATATGGCTTTTATTGATCCTACAGGTTGCGATCATGAGAAATTTAGTGAAGGTTTGCGCATTTCGCTTTATAACTTTATGCAAGGTGTTGGTTTAGAGATGAATGTGTGTGATTGGTTCAATTTTAAAACACCTAAATCTACGCACAAACGAAACTATATTAGACAACTACTTAAATAAATTATCCCATTTTGTATCATTAATCCAAAATGGTAGTTACATTTGCATCATTAATAGTGGGGGTGCCTAAATATACAGGCTGAGATTATACCCTATGAACCTGATGCGGGTAATGCCGTCGTAGGAAACTGTTCATAGCTTTACTCTTTTCAAATTGCATCCCCTCTTTTAGCTTTTAATTAAAAATGAGGTATGCAAAACAAAATCAATTATCCCAATTCCAACAAGATCTATGTTAAGGGATCTATCCATAATATTGAGGTTGGAATGCGTCAAATTAATCTTCACGATACAGTTGAAGTTGCTGGAGGTGAGCGTCGAGTAACACCAAATATGCCCGTGGTGGTTTACGATACGAGTGGACCATTTTCTGATCCTAGCATTAATATCGATCTAAAAAAGGGCTTACCACGATTACGCGAGTCATGGGTTAGTGAACGAGGTGATGTAGAGCAACTTCCATCTATTACATCGAATTATGGAAAACAGCGTATAGCCGATTCATCACTCGATCCATTGCGTTTTCAACACATTTGTAATCCTTATAAAGCTAAAGCTGGTAAGGAGATTACGCAAATGTATTACGCCAAACAGGGAATTATTACTCCCGAGATGGAGTATGTGGCTATTCGTGAAAACCAGATGATTGAGTCATTGGGTATTAAAACTCACATTACACCCGAATTCGTGAGAGATGAAGTAGCCTCGGGACGTGCCATTATACCCGCAAATATTAATCATCCCGAAGCGGAGCCAATGATTATTGGAACCAATTTTCTGGTTAAGCTAAATACCAATATTGGAAACTCTTCCATGTCATCTACCATTGAAGAGGAGGTTGAGAAGGCTATATGGAGCTGTAAATGGGGGGGCGATACATTGATGGATCTCTCAACAGGTGCCAATATTCACGAAACGCGCGAATGGATTATCCGTAATTGCCCAGTTCCAGTTGGTACAGTTCCTATATATCAAGCACTTGAAAAGGTGGAAGGTCGTGTGGAAGATTTAACATGGGAAATTTATAAAGATACGCTTATCGAGCAGTGCGAGCAGGGTATTGACTATTTTACTATACATGCAGGCGTTTTAAAAGCGCACGAATCGTTATTGAAAAATAGATTAACTGGTATTGTTTCACGCGGGGGATCTATTTTAACAAAATGGTGTAAAGTGCATCAGCAAGAGAATTTTTTATATACCCATTTTGATGAGATTTGTGAGATATTAAAAGCCTACGATGTGGCTGTTTCTCTGGGAGATGGGATGCGACCAGGTTCTATCCATGATGCTAATGATTCACTTCAATTTGCTGAGTTGGATGTTTTGGGAGAGCTCACACTCAAGGCTTGGAATCATAATGTACAGGTAATTATTGAAGGGCCTGGCCATGTGCCAATGAACAAGATCAAGGAGAATATGGATTTGCAAAAACGTATTTGTCATGGCGCACCATTTTACACCCTTGGCCCTTTAACTACTGATATTGCACCAGGTTACGATCACATAACTTCGGCAATAGGTGCTGCGCAGATAGCTTGGTTGGGAACAGCTATGATTTGTTACGTTACACCTAAGGAGCATCTGGGATTACCTAATAAGGAGGATGTGCGTAATGGAGTAATAGCCTATAAGATAGCGGCCCATGCAGCCGATTTAGCTAAAGGACACCCTGGTGCTCAGGTTCGTGATAACGCTCTGAGTAAAGCGCGTTTCGATTTCCGTTGGAAAGATCAGTTCAATCTTTCGCTTGATCCAGAAAGAGCGTTGGAGTATTACAAAGAGGGGTCTCATTCGGATGAAGGTTACTGCACCATGTGTGGTCCAAACTTTTGTGCTATGAAGCTCACCCGAGAGTTAAGCGATTGTGTACATACAAACTAAAAACATCTAAAAGATATTAAGTCATGACAGATAAAAGCCAATTGTTAGCCGATTTAAAACTGGTTCGTGAGAAGTCGCCACTAGTTCATAATATTACCAATTATGTAGTAATGAATAACAGCGCCAATGCTTTGTTGGCTATAGGTGCATCGCCCATTATGGCACATGCCGTGGAGGAGATTGAGGATATGGTATCCATCGTTTCAGTATTAGTTATAAACATGGGTACTTTGAGTGAGAAGTGGGTAGACGCGATGTTATTTGCTGGTAATGCTGCTCATAAAAGAGGAATACCTGTAGTTTTTGATCCTGTTGGAGTAGGTGCCACACCGTATAGAAATCGAGTGGCAGCATCCATATTGTCGGCATGTAAACCTTCGATTATTCGGGGTAATGGCTCCGAAATAATGGCTTTAGCCAAGGAGAGTGTCAGCACCAAAGGGGTTGATAGCACCACATCGTCAAATAATGCATTGGATGCCGCTAAACGTTTGGCTCTTGAAACAGGGGCTGTTGTGGTAATTAGTGGTGAAGAGGATTTTATTACCGATGGAATTACTGTACGTTCTGTTAAAAATGGTTCAACACTTATGACTAAAGTAACAGGTATGGGATGTACGGCTACAGCTGTTGTTGGTGCATTTGCTGCTATTAATAGTAATATGTTAGATGCTGCAACGCACGGAATGGCAGTTATGGGTGTGGCTGGCGAAATGGCCTCTCAAAAATCACAAGGTCCAGGAACTTTGCAGCTTCATTTTTACGATGCACTTTATAATTTAACGCCTGAAATTCTAGCAGATAAGATCTTATTAGGATAATATGGTTGATTTAAGTCTCTATTTAGTTACCGATCGTTCACTTACCAATAATCGGGATTTGGAGTGGGTGGTTAATGAAGCCGTTCGTGGTGGAGTTACCATGGTGCAACTTCGTGAAAAAGAGTGTACTACAGGGGATTTTATCCAACAAGCTTTTTTGATTAAGAAGGTTCTTGCGCCGCATAATATTCCACTTATCATTAACGATAGAGTTGATGTTGCCTTAGCTGTTGATGCCGATGGTGTTCATATTGGTCAGAGTGATATGCCTTATTCCATTGTGCGCAGGTTGCTTGGCTATGAAAAAATCATCGGACTATCCGTAGAGAACATTGAACAGGTGCATCAGGCTAACACTTTGGATGTGGATTACATTGGTATTTCGCCTGTTTTTAGCACGCCTACAAAAACAGATACAGCTTTGCCTTTTGGATTGGAGGGTGTTAAGGAGGTTATGTCAATTTCCAAACATAGGGCTGTAGCCATTGGTGGGATTAATATGGATAATGCTGCGCAAGTGATAAAAGCCGGTGCGCATGGCGTGGCAGTGGTTTCGGCAATCTGTTCGGCGCAACAACCTCGCGAGGCAGCTTTAAAGTTGAAAGGTTTAATAGCTAAATAGTTACATCTTTATAAAAACATGAATCGATGAAATTAAAGGAGATAGGGGAGTTTGGTTTTATTGAAAGGGTAAAGCCACTTTTTAGCGATTTAGTACAAGCCAATCAAATGGGAATTGGTGATGATTGCGCCCTTATCTCTGCAAATGAGCGAGAGGATTTTCTCTTTACAACCGACATGCTTATGGAAGATGTACATTTTTTGCGAAATGCCATTACGCCCGAAGAGCTTGGTTATAAATCTTTAGCAGTTAATTTAAGTGATATTGCTGCCATGGGAGGAACACCTGTAGCTTCATTTCTATCTATTGCTGTGCCTTCTGATTTGGATGTTGAGTATTTGGATGCATTTATGAATGGATATCGTAAGTTATCGGCAAAATACAATATACCGCTTTTGGGGGGAGATACAACTAAGTCGCTCAAACACCTTGCAATAAATGTATCTGTTATTGGAAAGTGCCCCAAAGGCCAAGCGTGTAAACGTAATATGGCAAAAGAAGGTGATCTGATTTGCGTTACGGGTTATCTGGGCGATTCGGCTGGAGGTTTACAAGCCATTCTTAATCAAATAGATAATGATTATTTAATACGAAAACACTATTTACCAGAACCTCGAATAAGGGAGGGAATATTTTTAGCTCAAAGTGGTGCAGTGCACGCGATGATGGATATTTCGGACGGAATAGCTTCCGATCTCAAACACATTCTAAAAGCCTCATCTGTTTCGGCAAAAGTTAATGTTGGGAAATTGCCTATTTCTCAACAACTTAAGAAGGTTTCAGAGGCTCAGGGCTGGAATTACAATGAGCTAGCTATTAGTGGGGGAGAGGATTACGAGTTGCTTTTTACAATTGCAAATGAGCAGTTTGAGGCACTTTCGGCGGATTACTTTCTAACTTTTGGAAGAGAAATTTCAGTTATTGGGAACATTGTAGAGGGTATTCCTGAGATTATATGGATGGATGAAAATAAGGAGGTTGAGTTTAAAAGAGGAGGATTTAACCATTTTGAATAGATAAATCGAAAGCGTTATGAAATACAATAGAGTATTAACCATTGCGGGAAGCGACTCGGGTGGGGGAGCTGGTATTCAGGCAGATATCAAAACAATCTCGGCATGCGGATCTTATGCCGCATCAGCCATAACAGCCATAACCGTTCAAAATACAATTGGTGTCTCTGCAGTACATCCTTTGCCTATTGATATTATTGAGGGCCAGATAGATGCCGTTCTTTGTGATATTGGAGCAGATGCAGTAAAAATTGGAATGCTTCACTCTTCCGAGGTTATGATAAGTGTGAAAAAACTGTTACAACAACATGCTGTTAAAAACATAGTTCTTGATCCTGTAATGGTCTCAACATCTGGTCATAAGTTAATGAAGGATGAGGCGATTGAGACACTCATGCACGAGTTGTTGCACGAAGCACGGGTAATTACCCCAAATATTCCTGAAGCTCAAATTTTGCTTGAAAAAACTATAACGGATCAGAATGAGCTTCCCTCTTTTGCGCGCGAACTTTCGTATAATCGAACCGTTTCTGTTTTGCTCAAAGCGGGTCATTTAACTAATGATAAACTTATAGATATCTTCTATAATGCTGAAACCGATGAGGTGATTGAGTTGAGTTCTCAACGCATCGATACAAGAAATACGCATGGTACTGGTTGTACGCTTTCATCAGCTATTGCTGCATTTTTGGCACAAGGATTCTCGTTAAATCACTCTGTTATTCAAGCAAAGGAGTATGTTAATAATGCAATCATTAAAGGTAAACCCTATCAAATTGGAGGTGGACATGGGCCAGTTCATCATTTTTATGGATTTTGGGGTTGATTTACATTTACCGCTATTTGTCTCAAAAGAGAAGAAAAACGATATCTGACTTTTATATCTATTAAAAGCTAATAATCGTTAATTATTCAATTCCATTGATTCGCGCATTTCAAAAACGCTACCTTTGAGTTTCAAATTTATGTTATGCTTAAGGGTGCTTTCTATCTTTTTATGGCCGAATTGGTTTTTGCCCTCTCATCGGTTTTTGCCAAGTATGCAATTCAAGATTCTGAAATTTCTGGCATTCAGGTGGTCTTTTTCCGTTTTGTTTTTGGGGTAGTTTTAGCCTATTATTTAGTTAAGAAGAGTGGCGAAAGTTTTAAACCCAATAGTGTAAAACTTGTGGTGCTACGAGCTGTTTTTAATACAGTTTCTGCCATGCTTTTCTATTTTTCGCTGGCCTACACCACCGTTACCAATACCAATATGTTGAGTATGACATATCCAATTTGGATTGTTCTTTTTGCACCATTGGTTTTGGGCGAGCAGTTTCGTAAGCGAAATCTCTTTTTTGTATCTATTGCAGTTGTTGGTATCTATTTGGTAGTTCATCCAAATTTTGCTTCCATTAACTTGGGAGATATTACGGCACTCATTTGCGGCGTTGCGGCTGCGGCCTCCATTATGACGCTTAGAGAGGCACGTAAAGGAGACTCGACTAATCTAATAATCTTCTACTTAATGGCCATTGGCCTATTCATAAATCTAGCCTTTGTGATACCGGTTTGGGCTAATCCCACTCCTATTCAGTGGATGCATATCTTTTTATCTTCCATATTTGGGCTCATGGCACAATTTTTTATTACTCACGGATATAAATACATCGAAGCTACCAAAGGAAGTCTTGTTTCCAGCATTCGTATTGTAATTGCCATGGTGCTTGGCGTTCTCCTTTTTGCCGACAATATTACGCTTCAAATTATAATTGGAACCATACTTATATTAGGCGCTCAGTATAGCGTTATTGGCTCGCAAATTTGGGCTATGAAAAATGCGATGATGCGTAAGAGGTAATTTGCTTTAGATCAAATTGTCTAGCTATTTTTGAAGAAGATAAAATATTGAAGTAGGACCAATTCTTTGCGACATCTTTGTTGGATGATAGTAGAAATTCCAAGCGAAAAGTTTTGAAAGTATCATGTCTATAAAAAGATATGATTTATAGTAATGAAGGGGTTTTTTAAAAAAGTTACCAATTGTACGTTGTAATGCCGAGGTCATTGTAAGACAATAATTTTTTGAAACTATCTTAAGATTGTTAGATTTTATAATAGAATCAAAGATCTTGGGTGGAATACCTCGCTCATTTTTTGTTAATCCTGGACGTGGTTTAGTCCAATCTCCCATTGAGTTGACAGGCTCTCTTAACAGTATGATGCCTCCTGGTTTAATTACTCGTGTAAATTCTGAGATGACAAAACTTACGTTTGGAATATGGTGTAAAGTCCCAAAACAGGTTATTAAATCAAAGCTGTTATCTGGAGAATCAATTTTGCCATCAATGGCAGGTTTAACATATTTAGGAGTTAAATGGCCAATCTTATTACTTATTAATTTTTCAGAAGGTTAAACAATCGTAATAGATCCTATTTTATCAACTATTGGTTCAAATTCAAAACCATAAGCAGAGCCGAAGCCAAGAACATTTTCAAACTTTGCATTTGATAATTTTGAGAAGGCGTATCGACTGTTTAAGTTATGGTAATTGTACGTGTAGTTTGCGAGATTATCGCTACCTAAGTCGGCATACCCTTCAGATTCTTCGAGGTACCATTTTTCAATTTGGTTAATTGAAAAATCGTCGCCGTATAGTTTTGTGCCGCTTAGATAGTCTTTCATTGATTTTTTTGAGCGAAAATACACTTTCTATCAAAACATTTATCAAAATGTCTTATTTTTTAAGATCTTCTCTAATAACTCCCCTCCAATATCTGTTTCTCGCTTACAGCTATTCTATAACTTAGTTGGGCTGCAAGAAGGTCAGATTGTGACTTTGCTAATGAGGCTTTCGCACCTAAAAAGTCGCTTTCAAGTATTAGTCCAGCATTAAGTTTGCTCTGCTGAATTTCAAAATCTTTGGTTCTATAATCAACCACTTTTTGAGCCACGTTAATTAATTGGAGTGCTTGGCGAATGTTGCGTTCAATTTTATTGGCCTCTTTTAAAGTAGTCTCTTCTACGTTTAGTCTGTTTTCGGTGGCTTGCAGATGGGCTATTTTGCGTTGTTTTGCGCTGTAGGTATTTCCTGCAAAATCGTTTAGATTCCATTTTAGTGCAACCCCAATATAGAGGTGATTTATGGGATAAAGATAGTTTCCAGATTGGTAGTCGTAACCACCAACTACTCCAAAATCAGGCAGATAGGAGTATTTTGCTGCGCTCAAACCTGCTTTCGCTTTTGATTGGGTAAAATTTGCAATTTGAATATCAGCATTCTCTTTTACTATGGTTGAGTCTATTTTTTCGCTACCTAGTTCACTAATTTTAAATTCAATCATCGCTAAAGTGAAGTTATCC
>JAGPHP010000229.1 GCA_018055415.1 Breznakibacter sp.
CTTAATGTGTTATCTAAAAAGAATTAAAAGGAACATACATTCTTTGATCGAACTCACGTTACAATAGAAAACAATTGCGTTGAAATCAAATAAACATCAATAGGTACCACTCACATTATCAAGCATATATCTCAATATTGGATAGCACTTATCTCGGCAAGGCGGATAAAACTGTTTGTGCTGCCTATCGCCCGACTTTGAGGCTTTTCCCCACCAAAACTCGGCTACAGCTAACGGCTTCATCTGATGCTTAAAAGCATATTGTAGCAATTTAGGCGTAGCGCACTCCCCTGCTCCAGCAGGTGGTTTCTTGTGTATAAGATCTTCAAAAATAGAACAGAGGCTTTTAGATTCTAGCTTCTCATTTAAGAAGTGGTAATGGTCAAAAAGTTGTTGTTGAAGCTCGACGGATTTTGTACGGCGAAGCTCTTTTAACCTTTCAATCTTCAAAGCATCATCAAGGAGTTTAATCTGGTCGCCCATTGCCGTTAACTCAGCCATCCCTTTATTAATAAAAAAATCATCAGTAGAGATCTCAAACAGCGAAGGCACAAACCGTGGATGATGCGGTTCATCAGCCACTTTGCCCGAAAAGGTAGATAAAAAACCGAGTTCGCCGTTGCTGTTGCGCACTACGAGCACGCCAAACATCTTTCCTTTGGCAGATGTTTGATTTTGCGGATCTAATCCGAAATTGTGTTTCCAATGAGATTGGTTCTCCAAGAGAAAATCCTCCAATTCACCAACAGCAACTTTACAGATTGCAGGAATCTCAGAATCGTAAGGATTATTGAGAAAAGAGGGAATTATTGAAGAGTCAATAACAGAGATAAATGGAGTAAAGCAGGTGTTTGTCATGGTTCTGTTACGTAATCGAAATATACTGAGACGCCATAAATGGACGTCTCTACATTGAAATTATTGATTGTATGGGTAGAGACGTCCATTTATGGCGTCTCAAAAAACCTATAATTCTTGTATTATCTGTACGACACCACCCTCTGTCTCTGAACCCCAATATTTTCAATTTGCAACTCTACCACATCACCCTCTTTTAAAAACTGTTGCGGCTCTCGACCTAGCCCAACACCCGCTGGTGTTCCAGTTGAGATCACGTCGCCAGGCAAAAGGGTCATAAATTGACTAGTGTAACTCACCAAATAGGCCAAGTTAAACATCATATCCTTGGTGTTTGAATTTTGCATCATTTCGCCATTTACACTCAAAGAGATGCTGAGCGCTTGAGGATTTTCAATATTTTGAGGTAAAATCAAATGTGGGCCAAGTGGTGCAAACGAATCAGAACTTTTACCCTTATCCCATTGGCGACCACTCTTCTCTAGTTGCCATTCGCGCTCGCTGTAATCGTTCATAATGGTATAACCCGCCACGTAATCCAATGCATTAGACTCATCAACATATGAGGCTCTCTTTCCAATTACGATGGCTAACTCTACCTCCCAATCCATCTTTTTCGAGTTTTTTGGAATAATGGCATCATCAAACGGCCCACACAACGCAGAGGTTGCTTTTAAGAAGATAACAGGCTCGCTCAATTTGGGAGATGAAGATTTACTTGTCTCCAAGATATGATCCATATAATTTAAACCAATGGCCACAATTTTAGAAGGACGAGCGACACAGGAGCCCCAACGACTATTTTGAGGTACTTTTGGGCATTTATCGGCATTAAGTTGAAGCCATGATTGGAGTTGAGCAACTCCATCGGCAGCAAAGAATCTTTCATTAAAATCGTCACAAAAGGCAGAAACATCTAGTTGAGTCCCATCAGGATATTCAACTGCAGGCTTTTCGTTTTCAAAGGCTCCAAAACGGAAGAGTTTGATTTGAGAGTGATTTAAAGTTGTGGTATTCATAAATGAAATATTTAATCGATGGATGCAAAAATACCCTTTTTTGTACCCTCTTTGCGAAACTTTGCGAAAAACTCTGCGTCTTTTGCGTAACAACTAAATTTGCCGAAGGCAAATCCCCCCTAAATCAAAAATCCCCCTTAGCAAAAACTAAGAGGGAGTATAGGGACTGCATCAATTCGGATTACTTGAACTCCTATAAATAGGATTTGAGAGCACTTTATCGCAAAGATCCTCACGTGCTAAAAAGCAACCTTTCGGCGAGGCCCAATTTTGAGTAAAATAGCTTACTCGTTCAATTTTAAATGTTGAGTTCGACAATCAAGTAATTGATGCAGTTTTGAGTGTCAACCTTGATTCAAAGATAACAGAAGATTTTAATAATTGCAATTTTTACTCCTCTTTTATCTTTCGAAATAGCAATAAAAATAGGGCGTTCAACGGATTTCATTAATTGATAAGGAGTTACCATTTTAGAGATTTATCATTTTTTTAGTTAGTTTTGGGCATAACTTTTTTAAATGGTATCGAGCAAATTTGCAATCGTAGATATTGAGACCACAGGCGGCAACTCGTCGAGTGGTAAAATTACCGAAATCTCTATTTTCCTACACAACGGGACGGAGATAATTGATGAATTTACCACACTTATAAACCCCGAGCGAACCATTCCGCACTATATTACAAACTTAACGGGTATAACCGATGCCATGGTAGCCACTGCGCCTACCTTTCCACAAATTGCAAAACGAATTGTTGAGATAACGAGCGATGCATTTTTCGTAGCTCACAATGTATCATTCGATTACAACTTTATAAAAGCGGAATTTGCCTCATTAGGCTACGAATTTGAGCGTAAAACGATATGCACCATCACCTCTAGCCGACGATTAATTCCAGGTCATAAAAGCTATAGTTTAGGTAACCTTTGCGCCGATTTAGGCATTCACATAAGCGATCGTCATCGTGCCCGTGGAGATGCCTTTGCCACTGTCAAACTTTTTGAGATGTGTTTAGCATTAGGGTTATCACCCAAACTCTTTGAGGAGCAGCCTTTAACGCCCAAGCCTAAAAAATTTGCTACACTTTTTGAGACAAAGCTCCTAACAGATATTCCGGCAAAAGCAGGTGTTTACTACTTTTACGATACCGACAAAAATCTTATTTACATTGGCAAAAGTAAAAGCCTCAAACAAAGAATTTCAAGCCATTTTACCGTTACTAATAACTCAAAAGGGGGTAAGATAAAGAACAACACCGCCTCATTTGATTATACCTTAACAGGCAGCGAGTTAATAGCACTTTTGCTTGAATCGGAAGAGATAAAAGCCAATAAACCCACTCAAAATAAAGCGCAACGTAAAGCAAAAGAGCGCATTGGACTCTTTGCCTCATTGGATAACGATATTTTTCGTTTATCGCTCAACCCATTAGTGGACGAGAAAGAGTTGGCCTACGCAACATTTGACTCACTAAAAGAGGCCAAAACCTGGTTCACGGCATTTATTCAGCACCATCAACTCTGTCTCAATTATACGTTGGAACAAAACGACGGAAAACCCTGCTTTAACAACGGAATTAAACTTTGCAACGGCATCTGTTGTGGAGCAGAAACGGTTGAAGAATACAACCAACGAGTACAAAAAGCTGTTGACACTCTAGGTTTCTTCGCGCCTAACGCC
>JAGPHP010000067.1 GCA_018055415.1 Breznakibacter sp.
AGTGCAAACTCGTTAAAATCGGCAGGCGATAAAAGACCGCTCCAACTATCAAAAACCTGCACGCAATCGGCACCCGCTTCCACCTGACGTTTTAGGTATTCAATGGTAACATCGGTTATCTTTGTTAAAAGAGAGTGTGCTAATTCGGGTTGCGAAAAACAGAATTGTTTGGCCACATCAAACGCCTTACTTCCTTTACCTTCAACCATATAACACAAAATGGTAAAAGGAGCACCCGCAAAGCCAATAAGCGGAACTCTGTTGTTGAGCTCTTTTTTTGTGAGTTTGATGGCATCGTACACATATTGCAGTCTCTCAGGCGCTTCGTTAACTTGTAACGCATCAATATCGGCTTTGGTGGTGGTTGTTTTTGGCAACACAGGCCCTTTGCTTTCAATGAGTTGCACCTCCACGCCCATGGCCTGAGGAATCACCAAAATATCTGAAAACAGAATCGCCGCATCGGTACCAATAATATCCACAGGTTGAATGGTGATTTCGCACGCTAACTCAGGCGTTTGAACCCGCGTAAAGAAATCGTACTTATTGCGAAGCTCAATGTATTGCGGCAAATATCTACCAGCTTGGCGCATCATCCACACAGGCGGACGTTCAACGGTTTCGCCTTTAAGTGCTTTAAGTAATAAATCGTTTTTTAGCATGGTCATCTTATCTGTTTTTAAAATATTGGTCGATTGCTATAATCATCTCCTTTGGCGAACTCTTTTCAGGAATCACCGTCTTTATACTGTTATTGTGTTGTAAAAGAGCCTCTTGTGTTGTTTTTCCAATACAGCAGTAGAGCATATTGGTATTTAATGGATTTGATTGAATATATCCATCAACCCCACTAGGACTAAAAAACAGCACAGCTTGGTATTTGTTTACATCTACAACCTCTTTTCTGGTAAAAGTGGAGTAAACAACCAGTTGCGTGTAACTCTTGTCTGTTTTTTTGAGTTCATCACCAATTTCAGTTAGGGCAATGTTGCTGCAAGGGTGCAGAATATTATTGTATTGGTTTGAGGCGACTAAAATTTGAGCTATCTCAGCTCCATTTTTTCCTTTTTTAGCAGGATGGATGCCTCTCATTTCGAGCTCCTTGGCGGTTTTTCCATCTATCGAAATAATAAATTTATTTTTTAGATAGATATGAGCCTCATCGTTTTGAAAAAAACTCTCAACTCCATTGGGACTGGTAAACAAAACAGTATCTATTTCAGATGAGGTTGGCAGTGAGAAATGGTGTTTTTTTATCTCGATAAAGTCCACGCAATCCACTGCAAAATCGAGTGATTTAGCAAGGTTAATAGTCTCTTGATCTAATATTTTGGTTGAGAGTAGATTCATTACTTCTCATTTTTAGCTCGTATCTCATTTAATAGCGACTCGGCGCCCTCTTGTTGGAGTAACTCTTGCGCGGCTTGCATTCCTAACCCTTTCCAATGAGTGGTTGAAATTGTTTTTTCGACAATGTTGCAGCGGCTTCCGTCTATGGCATGAATGGCTCCTTTAAAGGTAATCGTTTCGCCATCTGTTTTAGCTAAAGCACTTACAGGAACCGAACATCCGCCCAAAAGTGTACGCATAAATTCGCGTTCAATGGCACCTTCAATAAACGTAGGTTGATGGTTTATTTGGTTCATTATCTTGCAAATTTCTTCATCTTCACTTCTGCAAACAACTCCCACAATTCCTTGGGCTGGAGCAGGTAACATCCAATCTAAAATGGTGATGTTCCCATTTAAAAGATTCATACGTTCTAAACCCGCTTTGGCAAATATAACACCTTCAATATCAATGTTTTCATTGAATTTGCGTAATCTTGTTTGCACATTACCTCTGATTGGCGCTATGGTGTGATGAGGGTATCTCATTAGCCATTGAGCTCTTCGTCGCAGACTGCTTGTGGCAATTTGAGTGGCTTTTTCGGGATTGAAACTCTCTTTGGATATTAAAATGTCAGCCGATGAGCCTCTTTCAAGAACCGCTTGTACCGATAAACCTGCAGCCACTTGGGTTGGGACATCTTTTAGTGAGTGAACCGAGATATCGGCTCTTTTTTCTAAAAGTGCAATATCTAACTCCTTGGTAAACACCCCCGTAATCCCCATTGCGTAAACGGGCGATGTTAAGTTCAAATCTCCACTGCTCTCAATTAGCATCATTTCGCATGGCACATTTATCGCTTTTAATCGATCCATTACCGTGTTGGCTTGCCATAGCGCGAGCGGACTTTGGCGTGTGGCAATTCGTATGGTGTGTGGTTTTGAGGATGTTGTCACTCGTTAAATGTTTATTGGCCAGCGTAAATCAATCGGCGCTGTTCCCATTGTTTGAACTCGGCAATGTGTTTATCAATAATTTCTAAGGCCAAAGGTACATCGTTTTTTCGACGGCGCATATTCTCATTAACAATTTGAGAAAGGGTATCAACATCGTATAACGTGATGTGATTAAGCTCTTTAACCTCTGGACTCACATTTGACGGAACACTTAAATCGAAAATGGTTGATATTTGGCTCTTCTCAACATGTTCTTTTGAGATGATATGGTTGTCGGCGCTGGTGGCCACAATCAAGATGTCGGTATTTGTGAGCGTATGTGTTAGATTATCAATGCTTTCGAAGTGCGATTGATGAAGTTCGGCTAACTCTTTTGCTTTTGCCTCGCTGCGATTAATAAGCGTAAGGGTGTGTTGGGGCAGGTAGTGGCGCAGATTCTTGAATGTAAGAGATCCGATTTTTCCTAATCCTAATAAGCATATATTAATTGCTAATTCATTGGCCGATTGCTCTTTAAGGAGCTGAATGACAGCATAAGAGACAGAACTTGTGCCATCCGAAATCTTGGTGCCAACTCTAACGGCACGCGACGATTGGTGGGCGGTATTTATCATCTTCTCAAAATAACCCGATGTGAAACCGAGCGATTTAGCCAAGTTGAAAGAGCCTTTTAGCTGTGAAATTATTTCGTAGTCGCCCAAAATTTGAGAATCTAAACCTGAGGCAACTCTAAAGAGATGGGTTACCGCTTCATCGCCCTCTTTTACAAAGATAAATTCGTTTATCTCTTCTTTGGTAGCGTGGCTATATTTGCCTAATAAAGTTACAAATGGCTGATAATGATCGGTAATGGCGTAAATTTCCGTACGATTGCATGTTGATAAGATAAAGAAATCTTTATTCTCACTGTTTTGCCACTCAGAATAAACACGTTCGATAATATCGGTGTTCATGGCAAACTTGTTTCGTATGTCTATGGCTGTTTTTTTGTAGTTAACACCAACCACTACCAGATTTCTCATTTATCTACGCTTCTCATTTTATTAGCCAACAAATATAAGA
The DNA here is from genome assembly GCA_018055415.1 of Breznakibacter sp. Classification (GTDB taxonomy): domain Bacteria; phylum Bacteroidota; class Bacteroidia; order Bacteroidales; family Marinilabiliaceae; genus JAGPHP01. The sequence goes on from JAGPHP010000067.1 coordinate 3,348, forward strand.
CTCTTTTGTACGAAAATGCTCTTTTGAGTCAAAAAAAGAGGTTAAAATATCCTATTAAAACAGTTTAAATGTTGACTTTCCCCCAAGTTAATATTTTAAAAACTGTAAGCCTTTAAAATACAATCTATTCGGCGTATTGTTCAAACTTATTGGAGTAAATTGATTTATATTCTTCACCATTTGCGATTATAAAGAGAGCAGAGAGCGTGGTGTCTTTTTTTAAATATTCTAAACTTCTCTCTAATCCCATCACCATGAAGGCAGTTGAAAAGGCATCGGCAATGGCACATTTATCGTGTATTACAGTGGCGCTAAGCAGATTGTGCGTTACTGGCTCGCCTGTTTTAGGATCGATAAAATGGGCAAATCGCTTACCATTTACTTCCCTGAATTTTCGATAACTGCCTGATGTAGATAGGGCTTTGTTTTGCAGCTTTACGGTATTTTGAAACTCCCTATGGAGTGCGAGTGAGTCGTAAATTGGCTTATCTATAGCCACTCGCCAAATTTCATTTCGGGCATTCATTCCACCCGTTTTTATCTCTCCACCAATCTCTATCAGATAGTTTTTTACTTCAAATTTCTCTAATAGCTCAGCCACTTTATCAACGGCTAAACCATCCCCTATAGAGCTCATATTTAAGGTGATATGAGGATTTTGTTTCACTATTTTGTCATCTCTTAGCTCTATTTTTTTGTAACCCACCCATTGTTTCAGAGAGTCGAGTGGGGTAGATTGATTGAGCCCTTTTTTGCTACTAAATCCCCAATAAGCTACAAGAGAGGCAGTTGTGATGTCAAAAGCACCATCTGTTTTATCAGATACCATCGTGCAAATGCCATATCCATCTCTAAAAAGTTTATTTGTTGAGTCGCTCTCATTACGGTTTATTTTTGAGGTAATGCTGTTTTCTCGGTAGGTTGAATAGGTGTTATTTATCTCATCTAAAAGCGAATCAATTTTATCTCTAAAATCTATGTTTCTATCGTTCTGGAATACAATGTGATAGGTTGATGCAAATGCGTAACCATCTATTTTTGTATATGGTGCCTTTGTGTTGCAGCTTAAAGCAATTACAACGAAAAGTGTAATGGCAAAATGTTTTAAAACTCTCATCTGTATCTCTGTTTTTATCGGCACAATCTTTGGTAACTTACAGCGTTTTATCTTAATAAGCTGTAAATTGCCAATCGTTACAAAGTTATTTTTTAAATTATAGAATTGTGAGATTTGTTTTTAAATCCATATAATTTAGCTGTTATGAATATCTCTTCTGTAGTATCTAATCCACTTGTAATCCGTTTTCGGTATCTTATATATTTGCTCTTTTTGCCCTTAATATCATCTTTGTATGGGCAAACTGTTTTAGAGAATAAAATTTACTCTCCCGATGTGAAAAGTGCGCAGCTCTACAAAGTTGGTTGGCCACTATCGCAACCATTTTTAAAATTAGGAGGCACTGATCAGTTGCTACTCTCATTTGACGATCTTACTGGTAGTGCCGAGAGTTATAGCTATACCGTTGTACATTGCAATAGCGATTGGGAAGAGAGTGGATTGAATCCTGTGGAATATATTGATGGCTTTTCGGTAAATCCAATTTTAAACTACAAATACTCCTTTAGCACTACCTACCGCTATGTTCATTACGAGTTATTACTTCCTAATCGTGATCTCAATTTCAAGATTTCTGGAAACTATGTTGTTAAAGTTACCAAGGAGGGGGATGTGTTGCCATCGCTTATAAAGCGTTTTTATGTTGTTGATAATAAGGTGAGTATAAAGGCAACTGTGAAGCCTCCAATCAACAGCCTTTATCGCGATACGCATCAAGATCTAAAATTTAGTATCTACTATCCAAATCTAAAAATTAGTAATCCACATTCGGATATTTCGGTTTTTATACATCAAAATGGACGTGAGGATAATGAGGTTCGCCACCTTAAGGCACAATATATTCGTCCCGATGAGCTTGTGTATGACTATTTTACAGAGACTCTCTTCGAGGGGTTGAATGAGTTTCGATGGTTGGATATTCGTAGTTTTAGGTTTCAGAGTGAACGCACTGCTGCTGTCGGTTATTATGATCCATTCTATCATGTTGATGTAGTCCCAGATTATACACGAAATGAGGTCGTCTATTTCTTTAGACAAGATTACAATGGAAAATACATTCTAAATGTCAAAGAGGGTAGAGATCCTGCTTTAGAGGCCGACTATGCATTTGCCCATCTCTTTGTTCCCTTAGATGCCCCTTTTGTTAACAGCTCGTTGCATCTTTTTGGGGATGCTTTTGGGTGGAATGCCAGTGATGAGAATCAGTTTCAATATAATTTTGACACCCATCGATATGAGTTTACAACACTCTTAAAACAAGGTCTTTACGATTATATGATTGGGGTAAAAGAACAAGGAAAGGAGGTTCTTGATTTTTCGCGTTTTGAGGGCAATAATAGGTTTGCCGAGAACGATTATACTATTTTCGTTTATTACAAAGCTGTTACTGATAATTATGAACAACTGATTGGTTTAGAGATTGTTAATTCGCTTAGGAAATAAGTGAGATAAATCAGGTAATTCGATAGTTGCACTCTGTTATAAAAGCGCTATTTTTGCAATCAGAATTTTGCTGAAATGGAAAAGGATCAACTTGATTTATCGGAAGCTGTATTTAAACTACCATCACTCATCAATAGAGTAGGGAGGTGGTTAGGTTTTGTGTTGAAGCGAATTGGTAATCTTTTGGGTAGGCTTTTGGCTCCTCTTATTGAGAAGTATAAAGTACATTTAACCTCGCGTTACGCGTATGCCATCTATATTTTCTTAGTTTGGGTAACGTTTATCGACCAATACACCATCATTCAGCGTATCTCCCTCTATTTTAAGATTAATGCAGTTGAAAAGCGCATCGAAGAAAAAGCTCTTGAAGTGGAGGCAAATCGCCGAAAAATATATGAATTACGCACAAATGCCACGACTTTAGAGAAATTCGCGCGCGAGAATTACCTGATGCACCGCCCAGGTGAAGAGGTGTTTGTTGTTGAAAAATAAATTAAAGAGATGAATAAAGATAAACGATTGAACTTGGTTTACGTAATTGGTATGGTTATCACTTTGATTTCTTGTACATTGGCAATTCTTCATGTTGAAATGGCTAAATATCTTCTTATCGTGGGTGTTTTACCAATGGTTGTTGTGCGAGGAATAAACCATTTTAAAGAGGAGTCGGGGAGATTCTCTCGTATTCCCCTTATTTTGTTTGTTAGCTCTCTTTTCCTTATTGCGGCAGTTGTAGCACTTTTTATGAATCGTAGCTTCTGGATCTTGCTTGTTTTTATAAGCGCTGTTATCGATTTGTACGCCACTTTTAGAGCGCCTAAGAGTAATCTAAATCAGTAATTACCTTCTCTACGGTTAAATTTTAAGACAGGACAGAGAACATTTTACTTTGTTATTTGTTTTGATTCTAAATAATAAAGTTATGCTCATTCATTCTGATATGAAAATGGCTGATATTATCCATTTGGATTATCAGCTTTTGTCTGTATTACAACGACTTAATATTCCGCTTGGGTTTAAAGAGATGACGGTTGAAGAGGTATGTAAACTACATGCTATCGACACCAACTTCTTCATTCAATTGGCTAATACGGTTCACGATAAGGAGTACTTTCCAATGGAAGAGTTCTTGAATTTTCCTGTAGAGTGGGTTGTGAACTATCTGAAAAAGACGCATCGCTATCATGTTGTTTTTAAAATACCTGAAATTGAGCAGCAAATAGCTCATCTTGAGAATAGTAATAAGTCCAATAAAGAGAATATCGATCTTCTGTTACGTTTTTTTAAGAGTTATATCCGAGAATTTATAGCGCATATTGAACTTGAAGAGAAAGATGTGTTCCCATATATTATTTACCTCGATAAAGTGGTGAGTAATGGAGTGCAATTGTCTGATTTTGAGGCAAAGTTTAGCGATTATCGCATAGATACTTATATCAGTGAGCATAATAATATCGAGGAGAAACTTTTCGATTTAAAGAATATCTTGATTAAATATATGCCGCCTCCAGAGGACGACATTCATTTTCACCATCTTTTATATGAAATCTTCCGTTTAGAGGCCGATTTGCACGACCACTCAACCTTAGAGGAGCGTGTTTTAATACCTCGAGTTCGCCAAATGGAGAGTGTAATTGCTCAAAAACAAAATTTAAACCGTTAATGATGAAAGGATTAGTTGTTGCGGTAGTTGATGGGTCATGGATTTTGCGTAAAGGACTTCTTGTGTTATTGCGAGAGATTGACCATATTGCCGAGGTGCTGGAGTTTGATGTTAATGGTGTGATGGAGAGTCAGTTACGCAAAGGGCGCATCGATTTGATTCTTATGAATGAGATAAATCTTGCTAGTTATCAATCGGTTGAGAGTTTAATGCCATTTGCACGCAAGGTGTTGGTTTATGGAAACGATTCAAGATCCGATTTTAAGATAGAGCAATCTAAAGCCTCCATCTTAAATATTGTGGATAAAACTGTTGCAGAACTCTTCAGCGCTAGTGTTTCCGAAGCTGAATCGGAAGAGTTAAGCTCTCGCGAAAAGCTTGTATTACAGCAAGTTGCTCTTGGGTTGCAGAATAAAGAGATCGCTGATAAGCTTAATATAAGTACGCATACGGTTATAACCCACCGAAAAAATATAACCCGAAAACTGGGGATAAAAACAGTTTCCGGGTTAACAATATATGCGATTTTAAATAATCTTGCTCGAATGGAGGATATTATGATTTAATCATTATTCGGCCTCAAAAAACTCCTTTATAGCTCCCATGTAATACTCATTCCATCCTATGGTGATATCTTTATAATCGTCTGCAGGGATGTTGGTGTGAAGCAAAAGTATTTCGGTATATTTTTTCATGTCAAAAAGTTTAATCGTTACAATCGATTTCTCCTCCAGATCTCCAAAATACCACTCTTGAACTATCTTTTTATTCTCCTCAAATTCAATGTTTTGCCCACAAATATCGCCTTCCCACATTTCAAATTCACTACCTGGTACGGTGCTCATTTTGGCGGCATAACCCGACCATAACTCAATGGTAAATGGGTTAGTTAAGGCTGCATATATGTCGCTTGGCTCAGCGTTTATCTTATATCTTTTGGTAAACTCTTTTAATTCCATCTTATTTTTTAATGTTAAAATTACTCTTCTAAGTTTGTCAAATGTACCAAATTAATTTCAAACGTATATCTTTGGCTCGCTATTATGGTTGCTTTAAATTTTGAATAATGAATATTACTCCAGCAAAAGATTGTAACTCTATTGATGAGGTTCGTGCTTCCATCGACGCTATTGATTACGAGATCATCTCGCTTTTTGCACTTAGAGCGCAATATGTGGACGAAATCGTGAAGTTTAAATCATCGCAGGAGGGTGTCGTAGCCATTGATAGACAAAAGGTTGTGCTCGATCAGATAAGTAGATGGGCAAGCGAAAAAGGACTTGATCCAGCTCTCTTTAGCTCAATTTATCAATCTCTTATCAATAAAAATGTTGCTCACGAGTTGGATATTTTCCAAAAGAGATGAGTTTCGTTCTCCTTCGGCGAACTTTTCAATGTTTCGCAAAGGTCCGCAAAGAAGGCGCAAAGTTTCGCAAAGAGTGGTGTGCTAATGCTCTTTGTTTCATGTTGAACGTTTGTTTTTGGGGCGCCAAAATGGCCGTCTCTACACAAAACCTTTTCTTTGCGAGCCTTTGTGTCTTCTTTGCGTCTCTTTACGGAACAACTCTATAACAATTTCATAACAGCAAAAACCCACTTAAAGTCCGAATTTCATCGTTCCTTAAATGGGTTTTCTTATTTTAAACTAGCTTATTCTACTAGTATCTTCTCTTTTTTGGAGCCGAATCTTTACGATCAAAGCTGCGCTCTCTGCGTTGATATCCACTTGCGCTTCCACCCTCTGTTCTTGGTCTGTCGCCGCCTCTTGAAGCGCCTTCAGTTCTTGGACGGTCGCTACCACCTCGGTAGCCTCCTTCGCTACGGCCTTCGGTTCTCGGACGATCGCTTCCACCACGGTAACCACCTTCAGATCTTGGACGGTCGCTTCCGCCACGATATCCACCAGTTGAGCCACCTTCGCTGCGGCGTTCGCCACCTCTGTAACCTCCAGAACGCTCTCTGTCGCCACCTCTTCCACCACGAGGACCTTCGCCCGATGGTTTAGCTGTTGCAACTTCAACAGAAATAGGTTCTCCATCAAAAGTTGCTGAATTTAAAGCTCTAACAACTTCACCTTCAAATGCTTTGTCAACTTCAAAGAAGCTAAAGTTGCGTAAGATTTCGATTTTCCCAATCTCAATATTACGTTGTTTGGTATGCTCGTTAATCATTCCAATCAAACGAGGAGCATTCAAATTTTTAGTATCACCAAAATTGATAAAAAGTCTCGAGAAGTTTCCACCTCTTCCGCCACGTTCACCTCTATCTTCACGATCGCCTCTGCGAGCAGGTCTTTCGTCTCTACCACCACGATCTCCTCTGCGGTCAAACTCCTCTTTATGAACGTTGTACACGTTTAAGTCGGTCGCGTTTTTGTAATACTCTAAAATGCTGTTAAATTCAATCGATACAAAGCGTTTGATCAAATCATCGTGCTCAATATCTTTAAATTTATCCAATATAGCAGGTAAGAATGGATCTATCTGACTGTTGTCAGCGTCCATGTTATGAACTTTGTCTATGATATGGAAAAGTTGTTTCTCCACAATTTCAGGACCAGTTGGAACTAGCTTGCGCTCAAATTTACGAGCCGAGATGCGTTCAATTTGTCTAATACGGCCAAACTCTTTTGTGTGGATTATCGCAATGGATGTTCCAAGTTTGCCCGCTCTACCTGTACGACCACTTCGGTGAATATACACCTCAATATCATCTGGTAAATTATAGTTAATTACGTGTGTTAAATCAGTTACGTCAATACCACGAGCCGCAACGTCAGTAGCTACCAATATTTGTAAGTGTTTCGTACGAAAACGAGCCATTACTTGGTCGCGTTGTGCTTGCGATAAGTCACCATGTAATGCATCAGCATTGTAACCATCAGCAATTAGCGAATCGGCAATATCTTTAGTCTCTTGACGAGTTCTACAAAATACGATACCATAAATGTTAGGGGTAATATCGGCAATACGCTTAAGTGCTAAATAGCGATCTTTTGCGTGAACCATGTAATATTCGTGTGTTACATTTGTAGTCGATTCGTTTTTGTTACCCACTCTAACTTCAATAGGATCAACCATGTAGCGGTCTGCCATGTCAGCAATTGGACCAGCCATTGTTGCTGAGAAAAGTAGTGTTTGACGCTCTTTTGGCATCAAACCAATAATGGCATCAAGCTCCTCTTTAAAGCCCATGTTAAGCATCTCATCAGCCTCGTCGAGTACCAACCACTTAACGTTTTCAAGTTTAAGTAAGCCTCTGCCAGCTAAGTCGTTAACACGTCCAGGAGTACCTACAACAATCTGACAACCATCACGAAGTTGCTTGATTTGCGCACGAATATCGGTACCACCATACACTGGAACTACCTCTAATTTAGGCAAATACTTGCTAAAGCGTTTTAAATCGGCTGTGATTTGCAAGCAAAGCTCACGAGTAGGACAAAGTATAACACCTTGTACCGAAAACTTGGTGTAGTCAACCATCTGAATGACAGGGAGTCCAAACGCAGCGGTCTTACCCGTTCCGGTTTGTGCTAATGCAATCATATCCTGACCGCCCGAAGCTAAAATGGTTGGAATTGCCTTTGATTGAATAGGCGTTGGGGTCTCAAAGCCCAACTCTTCAATGGCCTTGAGGATCTGTGGATCTAATCCACTTTCACTAAAATTTAGCATAAAAATAATTTGCAAGCCAAGCCCAAAGGATTTTTCCGGCTTTTTTCCCTGAAATTTCTTTATGCCCGACTACTGTTAAAAACCAACGGGAGCGTAACTCCCCGAAAATGAGGTGCAAAGATACGTCTTTTTCTCGGGATAAAAAATATAAAGCCGCACTCTCATCAAAAATCGCCTATTTCACTAGTTATTTAACATCATAGCTTAAAAATTTACACTTTTTAGAGAGTTTATTTGGGGGTTACGGCAAAAGGAATTTCTATATTTTGAAAATTCTCATCGCTCTCACACTCTTTTATCCTGCCTTTTGCCGTCGGGCTGTCCGCTTGTAGTCCTCGCCCCGCTCCGCAAGCTACGCGTGGCTGTGGGCTACCGCTTCCATCCCTAACCCGGCTCCGCCACTTTGGAGTTGTTGGCAGAATAGTAGTTTACTT
>JAGPHP010000068.1:0-2223 GCA_018055415.1 Breznakibacter sp.
ATGCCGAATATCAGCGTATTTCTGAGTACATTCAAACCAATCCTCTAAAATGGGAAACGGATGATTTTTTTAATCAAGAGTAACGCTAAACCATCAAGATTAGAATCATTGAAGTTCAGTCGAATACACCAGACACTATTCTTGCGTACTCAAAATACAATTATATCTTTTCCTTGTTTGTAACTTTAATATCACTAATTACCATCTCCTTATCAACTGCTTTGCACATGTCGTAAATGGTTAATAGTGCTACCGATACGCCTGTTAAAGCCTCCATTTCAACACCCGTTTGTCCCGAAGTCTTTACTTCGCAACTTGCCTCCACACCGAACGGCGTTGTTTTGCAAATTACCGTAACCTTTGAGAGGAGTAGTGTGTGGCAAAGAGGAATAAGGTTGGCTGTCTGCTTGGCTGCTTGAACCCCAGCAATCTCTGCAACTGTAAGAACATCCCCTTTTTTATTGTTGTTTTCGTTCACTTGAGCTAAAGCTTCGGGTGAGAGGGAGATGAAACCTACAGCCTTGGCAATGCGCTGCTGGATGGGCTTTTGGCCTACATCCACCATGCGCGCATTGCCTTGGTTGTCGATATGTGATAATTTTTGAGCCATTAGTTGCTTAGTGATGTGTTTTTAAACGATGATAGATCAATCACCTCATTGCTATCTCCATCAAATGAAATCTCTACCGAATCGCCAATAGCTGTAATAGGTAACAGGGAGGATATTTGCGATGATCCAATATAGATTGCTTTGCCTTCTTTGAGTTGTAAATAGTAGTGGCTATTACCGTTCTTGATGTCGTTACTAAAACGGACAATCACTCCTTTAACCGTTTTACGTGTAGCGCTACTCTCAACGCCTAACGAAGAGCCTGTTTGGTTAGAGGCTCCTTTGAATGACGATAGTGCCTCTCTTAAATTGTTGCCCACACCCACAATGGTGTAGTCTTGCACGGCAACCATGGCATACATTTTAACAAGTCCACCCTTATCTTTCAAAGTCATTACGTAGGTTGGCTTGCCGTTAATGTTATATGGAATTGCATCGGAAGCATAATATCCCTTCTCTTGAACTTTTCCGATTGCCGATGTGCGAGCAGCGTACTCTGTAGCACCTCCTTGCTTGTACCAAATGGTCTCTTTGGTATGTGTGTCCACCAGCACAAACCCTACGGTTGCTTCATCGGCTCCTACCGATGTTAAGCCCGTGTACCAGTACGAACGATTATCTTCACCATACACAAGGGTTACTCCCTCTGTTATTTGCAGTTTCTCTTCGTTCGAGAAGTTCCAATACCCCTTAACATATTCACCCCAGTAATTGAGCTGTTTTTCTACAAAATCATTTGGCTGAATGCGGTCAATCCATTTAGGAGAGTCTGCAATCGAGTATTGCTTAATTTCTCCTGAAGCGGCATTAACTGTTGCAACCCCAATAGCTTCATCGCCACTAAAACCTACTTTTTTAGCAAATAGGGTTACAACCCAATAAGCCTCTCCATTATCGTCAATCTCAAAGGTATAATCGGTTAATCCTTTAGTCATGTAGCCACTAAAATAGAGATGACGGGCTAGGTTTTGCATTAAAAATGATTCGGGCTGATATTTTATGCGTACCTCTTTCCCATTGATGTTTTGCACCAATTTAACATCGCGTTCGTTTGTTGCCGACACCATAACATATCCATTTGAACCGCTCAGGTTGTTGAGCCATTTAAAGAGTCCCGAATGTAGAAGAGGTGCTACCCAATAGAGATTCTCTTTCACTTTTTGAATGGTAAAGCGTCCAAGTTGCACCTGACTTCCCAAAGCAGGTTGCGAACCCAACACTTTATCGCCTACCAAATTGGCAAGTTGCTCATCTACCACTCTAATCTTTTCAAGAGAGATAGGGGAGATGTGATTCTCTAGTTTCTCACCAATTTTAACGGTTCCAATTAAGTTTCTATACTCTTGATTGTTAAATAGTGGATGGGTGGCAAATGTGCCATAGACAAAGAGGTAAAGAAGTACAGCTATAAAAATTCCAATGGAGATCTTGTCGATAGCGATTGGTTTCACGACTTTCCCTTCTAGGGCATCTTTTATCTGATCTTTAAAGCGAAGTATGCTCCATAGAGCAGTAAGTGCTAAGATGATTAATGGTAATCCGGCAAAGCCAAAATTTAGCACGGGTTGATAGCCAAAAAGAATGGCTACAAATGCTACAACAAGAATTAGGAG
>JAGPHP010000068.1:2323-11667 GCA_018055415.1 Breznakibacter sp.
TAAAGCGAAGTATGCTCCATAGAGCAGTAAGTGCTAAGATGATTAATGGTAATCCGGCAAAGCCAAAATTTAGCACGGGTTGATAGCCAAAAAGAATGGCTACAAATGCTACAACAAGAATTAGGAGACGGTTAATGATTTTCATTGATCTATTTTTAGTTACAAATGTTTACTTTGTGTCAAATATACTCTATTTGTCAGTTTTTGCAATGATATAATTGAGCTACCCACCTATCTGCCAAAAGCCTCGACTGCTATTTTTCTTGCCCTCCTTAGGTTTTGAATGCAAGGCCAAGGCAAAAGCCTCTTTAATTTCATACTCTCTAATAGAGAAACCTTTGTTGCTAAAAAGACATGGCCTCAGGTAGCCATCAGCCGTTAGTCGTATGCGGTTGCATATTGAGCAGTCGCCACCATCGCCTCCCTCCACTTTTGAGAAAGTCCCTTTAGAAAGCTCCATCTCTTTGATAAATCGAGCTTTAATACCTTTCTCTTCGGCGTATCGCTTTACATCATCGGCATCGGATTGAGGAAAAGTGTCGTTCACAACACAGTTAATCTTAATAGGTGTTAGTCCGGCTTCGAGCGCGGCATCTACGCCTGCAAGTACCTCTTTGAGTTCGCCTCCCCTTGTGATTTCTCGGTATCTGTTGCTATTCATCGAGTCGATGCTGATGTTTACTCTATCTAATCCTGCCTCTTTAAGAGGAATAGCAAATTTAGGGAGTAAAATGCCGTTGGTAGTGAGGGTGAGTTCAAGAACTCCCTCAATAGATTTGATCATTCTAACTAAATCAACCACACTGCTCCTTACCAAAGGCTCTCCCCCGGTTAATCGAAATTTGGTAATCCCTAATCCAACAGCAACTTTAACAACCTCAACAATCTCTTCAAAGGTGATGATCTCTTCATGGGGTTTAAATAGAACACCTTCGGCGGGCATGCAGTAGCTACACCTTAGATTGCATCGATCGGTGATGGAGATGCGTAGGTATGTAATGTTTCGATTATAGCGGTCTAGCATCTAATAAATCTCCTTTTTTAACCGATTGTACGCCAATGGGAATAGTTATGAGTATCGTAGCATTGGTAAGTGCTGCAATGTGTGCCGAGCCGTTATAACATAGAAGTTCAATCTCCCCATTGTCATTTAATTTTGCAGGCAGATACTCTAATCTGTCGGCACTTTTTCGTTTGAAATCCACTGACAACGGAGCCTTGAATTGTATCGTTTTTAAAGCATCTGCACCCTGCATTCTATAGATGATCTCTTTTCCAACGATTTCGAATTGTACGAGGGTTGAGACTGGATTGCCGGGTAACCCAAGGACATAGCGTTCGCCATTGTTAGCAAAAACGGTGTGCTTCCCTGGCTTCGTCGATAAGGTGTCGAATTTTATATCAAAATGAAGTTTTCGAAGGGCTAAGGGGATAAAATCGTAATCGCCTACCGATACTCCTCCTGTTAAAATAACTAGATCATACTTTTCGGTTGCCTCTGTTAATGAGGTTAATACATCGTTAAAGTTGTCTGGAATGATATTTAAATAGGTGGCCGCTAAGCCCATGTTCATAACTTCGGCCATTAGTTGGTGACCATTGGAGTTGTATATTTTACCTTCGGGAAGAGGCATGCCGGGTTCAATGAGCTCATTACCCGTGGCAAAAATGGCTACTTTAGGCTTTTGGAACACTAAAATATCGCTATATCCAGCCGAAGTTATAACGGCGATCTCTCTCGAAGTTAGTATAGTCCCCTTTTTTAGAATCAGATCGCCCTTTTTTAGATCTTCCCCTTTACTGCATATATTACTCTGGGATGGTGTTTTCTCAAAATAGACTTCACCATCTGACTCTCTACTTATCTCTTTCATTACAACCCAATTGGCGCCTTTGGGAATGGGGGCACCAGTCATGATTCTAACAGCTTCTCCTTCATTAACTTCTATCGAGAAGTCGCCTCCTGCTGCAATTTCACCAATAATATGGAGGTTTTTTGTTAAGTCGCTCTGTTTGCAGGCATATCCATCCATTGCCGATTTGTCGAAGGGAGGCATATCGCATTTTGATACCAGATCTGTTGCTAAAACCCTATTAAGAGCATCTTTGAAATGGATGGTTTCGGTAGATGGTGCTTTGATTGATTTTTGTATAATTGAAAGAGCCTCAGTTATTGTTATATCTCTAGGTGCCATTGGTTTTGTATAAAATTAATACGTTTTGGTAAGTTCTCAATTTTACTATTTTTTGAGATAAGATGATAATAGAGGAAACTCCATTCACATTTTGTAATCTCCTCCCCATCTATATAAAAAGCAAGATTTGGGTTGATAAAATTACCAAAAGTAGCCGATTCTACAATAATAATCTCACTTATGTCGATAATTAGATGTAATTCATTAATAAAGTGTTGCATCTTATCGCTCTTTACCTCTGCATAGTAGGAGTTATAAGCACCTGCTTGCAAATAGCGTTGACTATCTTTTTTAGATGAGGAGATTGTCTCTTTAAATATTCGATAATCATCGTCAGAATGAAGTAGAATAACGCCATCGGTGGGGTTATGGAAGTGCGAAGATATTTTTAAGGTGGTTATTTGATACTCTTTGCAGAGTTGCTTTATTATATGCTCACCTAAATATGATTTACCCACATTTTGCCCTGATCCTGCAATAAGGACAATATTGGTAATAGATTTAAGGAACTCGCTCATGCTTACTCATATTTAGCTTTAATATAATAAAAAAATGGAATTAAAGTGGCTTATCGTAACTGGGTCATGAAAATTCATAATATTTCTCAAATTTACCTCCCTTTACCCCACTGATCTTCTATTAACTGGTGGGAGTGACTATCCTAATACGTTTACCCTGTTGATTTAATATCAAATATGAGACTGTCGCTTTCTATCTATACAATAACTAATTCATCGGTTTTTGGTTGACCGATGGTTGAAAGTTTTTTACGTTCAATGGATTTTATTTTTCAAATCTTAGATATAGAGCTAAGTAATAGGAACAATATATTGTCGTAAATATTTTTTTGAAGGTAGCGGCAAAGTCCCTCTCCCTTGGAGAGGGATTTAGGGTGAGGTCATTTAAAAAGTACGACATTATTTAACTCTCATTACTTAGCACTCTTTAGTCTATTAAATAAAAAAAGGTACACCGGGGCGGGTGTACCTTAATATCAGAGAGGATGAAAGTGTGTCAATTTGCGAAAATAGAGTTCCTCCTCCCTTACTATGGTTTTGTTTAGAAGCTAACTCCTACTACAAAGTGAACATCTTTTTTTTCTGGGTTTACTATAAATGATCCATTTACAGGAATTGAGAACGAATCAGTTATTTTGATTGTTTTGGTGGCTCCTACACCTACGTTACAAAGAGCGAATTCAGTATCGCTAGTGTACCAGCCATTTCCTGCACCTGCAAAAAAGTTAACGCCACTTTCAAGTACATATTTAGCCTCTACATATATGTCGCCACCTTGAGACATTGCCGAATTAGGACTTGATTCGTTAATACAGTAGCTACCTGTAAGTGTTAAGCCTTTAAAAGTATAAGCTGCATTAACTTCAAAAACATGGCTTGTAGTTGTGTCGGTGTAGTTAAAGTAGTCTGCTTCATCTTCAATTGTTGAGCCTGTTGGCATAAAAAAGTCTGTAGCACCAATAGTCAAGCCAAATGGAAGAGTGTAGCTAACAAAAAGGTCTGTCTCTTTGTATGTGCCAAGAGTTGAATATGAACCCCAAACGCCTGCTGAAAAACCGCCAGCAGTGTATTTTAACGTTGGTTGAATACTTGGAGAGTTTCCAAAATCAGACCCGCGCCATACATAGCGGCTGTACAAATCTACTCCTACGGTTACTGGAGATTCTGCTTTTACTAAACTAAGGCTTACTAAAGCCACCATTAAAAATAATACTCGTTTCATGATCAATTGTTTTTAGTGTATTTATCTTAAAATTGTTTTGAGTCTTTTGTGGGGGTCTCTGATGCAAAAGTGTATGTTTTTTTTATGATGACCAAATATTTTAGGGGGTAATTTATAAAATTTATATATTTTTTAGAATTTAGATGCTTTTTAATGGGGGTGTTGTTTGAAAATTTATTTTTTTAAAGCTTTTCAAGTAGTTTTTTTGGGGGGGTGATAAAATATCTGGTAATTCACTTATATTTTGATCTCAGTCATACTATTATTGGCTCATTTGTAGTAAATTCACTCCTATTATAAATGCGTTTAATAAAATATTAATTCAGATGGTACTTATTGATACCCATGCACATATCTATTCCGAAGAGTTTCATGGAAATTTAGAGGGTGTGGTTGACGAATCTTTAAAAAATGGGGTCTCAAAGATCTTAATGCCTAACGTTAACTCGCACTCTATTGCTTCAATGCTTCAGATAGAGCAACAATACCCAGATATTTGTTACTCCATGATGGGACTGCACCCAACCTATGTGAAAGAAAATTATTTAGAGGAGTTGGCTGTTATAAAAGAGTGGTTGTTTAAACGCTCTTTCATTGCGGTGGGAGAGATTGGGATAGATCTCTATTGGGATAAGAGTATGCTTAATGAGCAAAAGGTGGCGTTTATGCAGCAGATAGAGTGGGCTAAAGAGCTTGATTTGCCCATTGTTATTCATGCACGAGATTCTTTTAAAGAGATTTTTGAGGTGTTGGATGAGTGTAACTCCCCAAATTTAAGAGGATTGTTTCACTCTTTTTCAGGGGGATGCGCGGAGGTGGAGCGAGTTTTAAGTTATGGCGGCTTTAAAATTGCATTTAATGGCATTGTAACTTTTAAAAATTCTAAACTCGACGACTCCATTCGTTCTACTGGAATTGAGAATATGGTTCTTGAAACAGATGCCCCTTATTTAGCGCCGCACCCTTTGCGTGGCTCCGTTAACAAACCTGCAAATGTTTCGTTAATAGCTGCCAAAGTTGCGGAGGTGTTAAATATTTCTGTTGACGAGGTTGCAAAGATCACTACGTCGAATGCGCGGCAACTTTTTAGTGTTTAAAGTTTAAATTTGAGAGTCATGACACGAAGAGATAATGTATTAATCATCTATACTGGTGGAACGATAGGGATGTGCTACGACGAGGTTTCGAAATCGCTTAAACCATTTGATTTCGATAATATTGCAAAGCGTGTTCCCGAGATTAATCAGTTTCCATTTGGTGTAAAGGCTATTTCTTTCTCGCCAGTCATAGACTCAGCAGACATGCAACCCTCTGTGTGGATTAAAATTGCTGAGGTAATTGAAGAGAATTACAACGATTATTTAGGCTTTGTGGTTTTGCATGGCACAGATACCATGTCTTATACCGCATCGGCATTGAGTTTTATGTTGCATAATCTCAAAAAGCCGGTAATCTTTACGGGTAGTCAGCTCCCCATTGATACTATCAGAAATGATGGGAAAGAGAATCTAATTACTTCTTTGGAGATAGCGGGCTCGTATCAAAATGACGAGGCTATTATTCAAGAGGTGGCTCTCTATTTTCAAGATCGTCTTTATCGCGCCAATCGTACTACAAAGATAAATGCCGATCAGTTTGAGGCTTTTCATAGTGCTAACTATCCGCCATTAGCAACTGTCGGTATAGAGATAAAGTTTAACTATCCATTTTTGTGGCGTGAAGGTCAGCGTGCATTCTCAAATAAGTTTTGGATTACAAGGGAGCTCGATTCAAATATTGGGATAATAAAGTTTTATCCTGGCATTACACTTCAAACAATAGCTCACGCGTTGAGTAATCCTACATTTAAAGCTGTTATTTTGGAAACCTATGGCTCTGGAAACTCCCCTCATATCTCTGGGTTATCAGAGTTGATTAAATCAAAGGTCGAAGAGGGTATCATCTTTCTTAACATCACACAATGTTTGGCTGGAAGTGTCTCAATGGAGCAATATGCATCAGGAAAGCATCTTCTTTCGGCGGGTGTAATAAGTGGGGGCGATATGACCATTGAAGCTGCGGTGGTTAAAATGATGTATCTGTTAGCTGTCTCAAAAAAACGTGCAGAAGTTGAGTTATCTCTCATTGAATCATTAAAAGGTGAAAAAAAGTAACAAACTAAACCGCTCTTTTTTAAAAGATTGTATGTGTTGGAGTTATTTTTTTGTTATATTAGTCCTTTAAAATTTTAGTTTTTTGCTTAATTAATAATAATTTCAGCTATGAAGAGATTAATCACTTTTTTTGTCGCACTTAGCGTATGTGCTATGGTTGCGCTTCCAGTTGTTTCTCAAACGCCAGAGAGCAAACAACCCGTTAAAACAGAGAGTGTTCAAAAAGATGTAGCAGCTCCAACTTCTTCGGGTGGAATGCACAAGCAAATTAAAACAAAGTTTGTTGAGGGTGGTGTGTCTTGGATGATGCCTATTCTACTCTGTCTTATTATTGGGTTGGCTATTTGTATAGAGCGTATTATCTATCTTAATTTATCCACAACAAACACCAAAGTACTCTTGAGTGATATCGAGACAGCGCTTTCCAAAGGTGGTCCTGAGGCTGCCAAAGCTGTTTGTCGTGATACGAGAGGCCCTATCGCATCCATATTCTATCAAGGTCTTGATCGATATGATGAGGGGGTAGATATTGTTGAGAAGTCTGTCATCTCTTATGGCTCGGTGCAAATGGGACAAATGGAGAAGGGGTTAAGCTGGATTGCACTCTTTATTGCGTTGGCTCCAATGCTCGGGTTCTTAGGAACTGTAATTGGTATGATTCAAGCATTTGACACCATTCAAACTGTGGGTGATATTACGCCAACAGCTGTGGCAGGAGGTATTAAAGTGGCCCTTATTACTACGGTTTTCGGTCTTATTGTGGCAATGATTTTACAAGTGTTCTATAACTATTTGTTAAGTAAAGTTGATAGTTTGGTGAATGGAATGGAAGATGCCTCAATTTCGTTGATGGACATTATTGTGAAAAATAAAAGCAATAAGTAGTTATGAATAAGATATCTAAAATCTCGAGTTATGTGCTGTATGGCCTTCTGGTGATTAGTGCTCTTTTTACTGCGCTACTCATGTTTGGAGGTGTTACGCCAGGCGATTTGATTGAGACGCCACTCTTTACAGATGAAATATTGAATTGGACCTATATACTAGTTCTTCTATCAGTAGCTATAGTGATTGGATTTGAAGCTTATAAAGTGGTTACTCATCCATCCGATACTAAAAAATCTCTTTACACTGCGGGAGGAATGATTCTATTAGGTGTTGTTACCTACCTCATGGCAGATGGTACTCCTATGGAAATTCTCGGATACGAAGGAACAGATAACGTGCCATCTGTTTTAAAGATCACAGATATGGGGTTATTCTCCTTTTATGGGTTAACTGTAATTGCGGTGGTTGCCATTTTGGTTTCCGAAATTACACGATTTACACGATAGTGATATGTTACTTAAAAAATAGTTACTATGCCAAGAAGAGCAACCCCAGAAGTTAATGCTGGCTCAATGGCCGACATTGCTTTTCTACTTCTTATATTCTTCTTGATGTCAACAACCATGGCAACCGATTCTGGATTGTCTCGCTTGTTGCCACCACCCATACCACCAAATCAGGAGGAGGATAAATCTCCGCCCGTGAAAGAACGAAACGTTTTTACTGTATTGATTAACAGCAAAAACCAACTGTTGGTGGAGGGAGAGTATTTAGATGTCAAACAGCTAAGGAAAAAGGCTAAAGAGTTTATCGAAAATGGCTCTAACCTTGAGCATCTGCCAGAAAAGAAAGATACTGAAGTGCCATTTTTTGGTGTTTATCCCGTTTCAAAAGGGATTATTTCTCTTCAAAATGATAGAGGAACACAATATCAGGCCTATATCAGGGTGCAAAATGAGTTGCAAGCGGCTTATAACGAATTGCGTGATGAGTTAGCTCGTAAGAAGTGGAGCACAGGATACAAGGATCTTGATGAAGAGCGCCAAAAAGCCATTAAGGAGATCTATCCGCAACGAATATCAGAAGCAGAACCTAAAAATATTGGAGGAGGGCGTTAACTATGTCGAAATTTAAACAGAAGGTTAAATCGGGGGTAGGAGCTATAAATACCTCTTCTTTACCAGATATTATTTTTATGCTTCTTTTCTTCTTTATGGTGAGTACCTCTATGAAGGATGTTACTTTAAAAGTAGCTATAAAAGTTCCGGAAGCTACCGAAGTCTCTAAGTTAGAACGAAAGAGTTTGGTTACCAGTATCTTTATTGGTAAACCACTAAAGCAATTTAGAGCTACATTTGGTTCTGAACCTCGAATTCAATTAAATGATGCCTTTGCGTCGGTGAAAGATATCGAGTCCTATATTGCTCAAGAGCGTGAGGGGATGAAGGAGAATGAACGAAATAAAATGACAGTTTCGATTCGTGCCGATTGGGATACGCCAATGGGAACGATAACGGATGTTAAACAAGCGCTTAGAAAGGCACAGGCTTTAAAGATCAGTTATTCGTCTTATCGCAAGTCCGATCCATCAACCAAATAGTGAAGAGGATGATGATTGCACATCTTTTGCACGATATTTGATATCTAAAAGTATTGGTTCTCAAAATAGAGAATCAATACTCTCTTGTTTAATTGATAGTCTCTTTAAACAGGATCTGTTTTGAAACTTATTTTTTGAGGATAATTTATTATATTGTATTTAAAAACAAAAATGATTGCTAGTTTTACAAACTTTGCGAACAATTATTTTATTACATGAGAAATAGCCACTACTTATTTTTTCTTTTGTTCCTTCTTTTTTTACCAAATGGGGTAGTAACCTCTTTTGGGCAGACCGAGATTGCTGTAAAAGATACCTTAAACAGACTTGATGCAAATAAACTGAAACAGGGATATTGGATTTTAAAAGATCGCTCGCAGCAGAATATTATCGAGGAGGGTAGTTTTACCAATAATAAGAAAGTTGGTTTGTGGAAAGGGTATTATCCATCAGGAAAACTTAAGTATCTTATCAATTATGTTGATAATAAACCCTTTGGAAATGCAAAACTCTATTACGAAAGCGGTCAGTTGGCCGAAGAGGGAACTTGGCAAGAGAACAAATGGGTGGGCGATTATAAATATTACTATCCTAATGGAAATGTGTTTTACGATTGGAAATTTGATGCTTCTGGGAAACGTACGGGCGAACAGAAGTATTTTCATGAAAATGGTAAACCCATGTATGAGGGGGAGTGGAAAGATGGAAAGAATAGTAATAATCTGACCATTTATGATGAAACGGGTCTGAAAATTGGAGAGCGTCTTTATAAGGATTCTCAATACTCGGGAACTGTTATGGAATCAACAGGTACGAAAGAGGTTAAGC
>JAGPHP010000069.1 GCA_018055415.1 Breznakibacter sp.
GTGTATGGCTTGAATGATTTAAAGAAGTTAAAATACTCTCCTCATCAGGCTACAATTCGTACCAATATAGCCTCTGGAATAGATTGGTTTGAGGTAAAAGTAACCATTGCTTATGGCGATAATATAGTGTCGTTACAAGAGGTGAAACGTGCTATTTTAAAGAAAGAGCGTTTTGTAAAGCTCAATGATGGCACAATTGGCGTTTTACCCGAGGAGTGGATTGGCCGCTTTGAGAAGTTCTTTAAGGTTGGTGAGAGTGAAGAGGATAAGATACTTATCTCTAAACGTATGTTTTCGGCAGCCGAGATGCTTTTTGATGGCCTTGATTATGAGTCTATTAAAGAGGAATTATGGGAGAAGAAACGTCGTTTAAGCTCCTTTACTGAGATTAAAAAGGCAGAAATACCTGATGCTATCACGGCTACGTTGATGCCTTATCAACACGAAGGGGTTAACTGGCTCAATTTCTTAGATGAGTTTCAATGGGGTGGTATTTTGGCCGATGACATGGGTTTGGGTAAAACGGTTCAAACAATCGTTTTTTTAAAGATGGTGTCTGACAGATCCTCGTTACCAAATTTGGTTGTTGTTCCAACATCTCTTATCTATAACTGGGAAAATGAACTTAAGAAGTTTTGCCCATCATTAACTGCTCTGTTCTTCCATGGGTTGGATAGAGGTAGTGATTATGAGTCGTTTAGCAACTATAATATTGTAGTTACAACTTATGGTATTTTGTTAAATGAGGAGGAGAATTTCCAAAAGATTGAGTTTAACTATGTGGTACTCGATGAGTCTCAGAATATTAAAAACTTAGCATCGAAGCGTTATAAGTCGGTAAACAGATTGAAATCTAAAAACCGATTGGCAATTACAGGAACTCCTATTGAGAATAGTACTTTCGACCTGTTTGCTCAAATGAATTTTGTGAATCCCGGCTTTTTGGGTACTCCAGCTTATTTCCGAGACTATTTTTCTAATGGAATTGATAAGGAGAAGAGTGAGCGCATAGCAGGTGAACTTCAAAAAATCATCTCACCATTTATATTACGACGCACCAAAGAGCAAGTGGCATTAGAGTTACCTGCTAAAACAGAGGAAGTTATATATTATACGATGGGTAGTGAGCAGCGCAAAGTTTACGATGCTTTTCGCAATAAATTCCGAGATGAGATCTATCTTCAAATTGAAAAAGAGGGGATTGAAAAGGCGCGAATGCACGTTTTAAAAGGTTTAATTTGCTTGCGTCAAATTTGCGATTCGCCTGCTTTAGTCAATAAAATTGAAGATTATGGTAACGATTCGGTGAAAATTAGAGAACTTATGAGTGTAATCTCTCAAAAGAGTGGACGCCATAAAATTCTAATTTTCAGCCAGTTTGTTACAATGTTGCATTTAATCCGAACAGAGATTAAAGAGTTAAATATTGGTTTTGAGTATCTTGATGGCTCGTCAACTCCTCGTCAACGTGAGGCTAGTGTTAATAACTTTCAAAATAACGACGAGTGTCGTATCTTTTTGGTGAGTTTAAAGGCTGGTGGAACGGGTTTAAACTTAACGGCTGCCGATTATGTCTATCTGGTTGACCCATGGTGGAATCCTGCCGTTGAGAATCAGGCCATCGATAGAACACACCGAATTGGTCAGAAAAAGCCTGTATTTGCGTATCGTATGATTTGTAAGGATAGTGTAGAAGAGCGCATCATTCAGCATCAACTTCGCAAACAAAAGGTGGCAAACGATGTTATTTACACAGGGTCAAGCTTTGTAAAAGAGCTTACTAAAAACGATATTAACGATATATTTAATTAATACGATTTAAGTAATGAGTAATGAGGTAGTTATATTAGCAGATGGAGCTTTCCCTAAAGAGAAGCGCTTGCTTGATATTATTCGTTCAGCCTCATTCTTAATTTGCTGTGATGGGGCTATAACCAATCTTTTAGAGATTGGTATTGAACCACATCTGATTATTGGCGACTTAGATTCTATCTCACCATCATTAAAGCAATATTTTAGCGATCGCATAGTTCAGATTGATACTCAGGACACAAACGATTTGACTAAAGCTGCTGAGTGGGCAAGTGAGCACGGGTATAAAAAGGCTATTATTTTAGGTGCAAACGGAAAGCGTGACGATCATTCAATTGCCAATATCTTTTTGTTAAGACGATATCAATATTTGTTTGAGTCGGTTTTGATGTTATCTGATTATGGTTCGTGGCGACCAATTAAAGAATCAACTAAATTTGTGAGTTTTAAAGGGCAACAAGTCTCTATATTCTCACCTTTAATCCCAGAACCACTCTATTCTGAAAATTTAAAATACCCGCTTAATGGGTTGGTATTAAGTGAGTTATTTGTGGGAACTTTAAATGAAAGTTTAGGTGATTGGTTCTCCCTCTCTTTTGAAAAGGGTGAGCATGTTGTTTTTCAAACAAATGAGCCTAAATATTAGATATTTACTATAAAAAGGTTATTTTTGCCACACTCAATTAGAGTTTTACAAATTTTAGGTCGATAATGCGTTTTTACCTTACGGGTCTTTGTAACGGAATACTTGGGATTTCCATCGTTTTAGCTACTTCATCGTGTAACGATAAAGGGGGTTATAGCGATGTGGCTGTAAAAGATCAACGCACCCATTTTTGTAACTTTACTCTTAACCATTCGGCTGAGGCTGTAACCACTGATACGATAAATGTCAGACAGGTTGATACGCAGCGCATGGTGCTTTTTATCAATGGGAAAATTAGATTTGGCTCGTATGCCGGTAATGAGATTGAGAAGCCTCTTTTTGAAAAGGAGATTAAATCTTTCTTGCTAGACCAAGATCCCGTTTCTGTATCAAAATTTCGAGCATTTGTCAATGCCACTGGCTATAAAACCGAAGCTGAGGTTTTGGGGCAGAGCTTGGTTTATACCCCTTATTTAGGCGATTTTACCCTTGTTAAGGGTGCTTCATGGGAGTTTCCACTTGGTAACAATGGGGGTAAAGCCGAAGATAATCACCCTGTTACTCACATCACCTATAACGATGCGCTCTCCTACGCAAAATGGCTTGGAAAGCGTTTGCCAACCGAGTTTGAGTATGAATATGCCGCCAAGGGTGGTCAAAATGTGGCTAGTCGATTTCCTTGGGGCGATGAAGCCTCTGTACTAGGGCACTATAAAGGCAATTTTAGTCAAGCCGAAGCTGTTACTGATTCAACATCAAAAGATAACTATTTCTATACCTCTCCAATAGGTACATTTGGCTCATCTGCAGGTTTTTTAAATGATGCAATGGGTAATGTGTGGGAGTGGACCTCATCGGTCTTAGACTCCTATCCGGGAGCTACTTTTAGCACTCGAGCTGGCCCCAGCGAGCATGTTCTTAGGGGTGGATCATATCTCATTAACCCCAAGAAAAACAATGAGTTTGGTCTCTGGACGCGTTTGTCGCTTGGTGACCAAATTTCAAGAGGAGACGTCGGATTTCGATGTGCTTCTACTATCAAATAGTTTATTCATTCATTTTTTTGAAGATACCATATGTCATTTATTAATAAAATATTAGGTGCCTTTTTAGGCAATAAGTCTGATCGGGATATGAAAGAGTTAGCCCCGATTTTGGCTAACATTAAAGAGGCTTATACCTCAATTCAAACGTTAAGTAACGATGAATTACGTGCTAAAACAGAGGAGTTTAAAACACGTATTAATGATTATATTGCAGCTGATATTCAAAAAGTTGCCGATTTAAAAAAAGAGGCCGAAAACGAGGAGTTATCTGTTTCTGAAAAAGAGAAAATCTATTCAGATGTTGATGCTATAGAGAAGCAAATTACCGAAAATATTGAGGTGGTGTTGAATGAGATTCTGCCTCAGGCGTTTTCAGTAATTAAAGAGACTGCAAAACGTTTTACAGAGAATGAGGTGGTTGTAGTTACGGCCTCTGAGTTTGATAGAAACTTAGCTACAAAAGTTGACTTTGTGTCAATTGAAGGCGATAAAGCACACTACAAAAATAGTTGGGCAGCCGGTGGAAACGTTACAAAATGGGCTATGGTGCATTACGATGTTCAGCTTATTGGTGGTACTGTTTTAACGCAAGGTAAAATTGCCGAAATGGGTACAGGTGAGGGTAAAACGCTTGTTGGTACCTTGCCAATCTATTTAAATGCGCTTCCTGGTCGTGGTGTACACGTTGTTACGGTGAACGACTATCTAGCAAAACGTGACTCGGAGTGGATGGGGCCTATCTTCCAATTTCATGGTCTTTCGGTTGATTGTATTGATAAGCATCAGCCAAATTCGCCTGAACGAAAATTGGCTTACGATTCAGATATTACTTACGGTACCAATAACGAGTTTGGTTTTGACTATTTGAGAGATAATATGGCTACTTCGCCTCGCGATTTAGTTCAGCGTAAGCACAATTTTGCTATTGTGGATGAGGTTGACTCGGTATTAATCGACGATGCTCGTACGCCGCTTATCATCTCTGGTCCAATTCCTAAGGGCGACGATCAACTTTTCATGGAACTTAAGCCAAAAGTTGAAATATTGGTTGATGCTCAGCGTAATCTTTTTAACAAGCTCATGATTGAGGCAAAAGCTAAAATTGCTTCATCTAACGAAAAGGAGCAAGAAGAGGGAGCTCTCTTGTTATTACGTGCATTTAAAGGTATGCCTAAAAACCGCTCGTTAATTAAATATTTGAGTGAACAAGGCATGAAGGCTCTCTTGTTGAAGACTGAAAACTTCTATATGCAAGAGAATAACAAAAACATGCACAAAGTTACCGATGAGCTCTATTTTGTTATCAATGAGCAACATAATTCTATTGAATTAACCGAAAAAGGTATCGATCTAATCACGGGTAACTCTAACGATCCTCACTTCTTCGTACTACCTGATATTGCAAGTGAATTGGCAATGTTGGAAAAAGAGGTGCTTAGCGCAGAGGAAAAATTGGCAAAGAAAGAGGAAATGATTCAGAACTACTCCATTAAGTCGGAGCGCGTTCACACGATCAATCAACTCCTTAAAGCTTATACTCTCTTCGAAAAGGATGTGGAGTATGTGGTTATGGATAATAAAGTTAAGATTGTAGATGAGCAAACGGGCCGTATTATGGAAGGTCGTCGTTACTCAGATGGATTACACCAAGCAATCGAAGCTAAAGAGCGTGTAAAAGTAGAGGCTGCAACGCAAACATACGCTACAATTACGCTACAAAACTACTTTAGAATGTATCACAAATTGGCTGGTATGACTGGTACTGCCGAGACTGAAGCAGGTGAGCTTTGGAACATCTATAAGTTAGATGTGGTGGTTATTCCAACAAACCGTCCAATTGCGCGTAAAGATCATGATGATTTAGTTTATAAAACAAAACGCGAAAAATATAATGCTGTTATTGAGGAGATTGTGAAATTAGTTGAAGCTGGTCGCCCTGTTCTAGTGGGTACAACTTCGGTTGAGGTTTCTGAACTTCTTAGTCGTATGTTGAAGATACGTGGCATTAAGCATAATGTCTTAAACGCTAAGTTGCACCAGAGAGAGGCCGATATTGTCTCGGAAGCTGGTCAAACAGGCGTAGTAACTATTGCTACCAACATGGCTGGTAGGGGAACCGATATTAAATTAACTCCCGAGGTTAAAGCTGCTGGTGGTTTGGCAATTATTGGTACCGAGCGTCATGAGTCTCGTCGTGTCGATAGACAGTTACGTGGTCGTGCAGGTCGTCAAGGAGATCCAGGATCATCACAATTTTTCGTTTCGCTTGAAGATAATTTGATGCGTCTGTTTGGTTCTGATCGTATTGTGAAATATATGGATCGTTTAGGTATCGAAGAGGGTGAGATGATTCAGCACTCTATGATTACCAAATCAATTGAGCGTGCTCAGAAAAAAGTGGAAGAGAATAACTTTGGTATTCGTAAACGATTACTAGAGTACGATGACGTGATGAATGCACAACGTGAGGTTGTTTATACAAAACGTCGTCATGCCCTTTATGGTGAGCGCGTTATGGTGGATATATCTAACATGATTTACGATACAATTGAGCATTTAGTACAAGAACATCATGGCAACAGCGATTTCGAGTCGCTAAAATTAGATGCAATTAAACTATTTGCTATTGAATTGCCATTTACCGAAGAGGAGTTCTCAAAAGAGAAGGAAGAGAAAATTATTGATCGACTTTTTGAAGCGGTGATGGAGTGGTATCAACGTCGTTCTACAGCGATTGGAGCTCAAGCTTATCCTATTATTAAAGAGGTTTACGAGCAAAAAGCGCACATGTATGAAAATATTGTGGTGCCTATGGGCGATGGATTGCGTCTGTTCCAAATTAATTCGAATCTTAAAAAGTCCTACGAGACTAAAGGTGTAGAGATTGTTCATAGCTTTGAAAAAGCCATCATGTTGGTTACGATAGATGAGGCTTGGAAAGAGCATCTTAGAGAGCTAGATGATTTGCGTCAGAGTGTTCAAAATGCCTCTTACGAGCAAAAAGATCCATTGTTGATATATAAGTTCGAGTCGTTTAATCTCTTTAAATCGATGATTGAGAGAAACAATAAGGCGATGGTTGCTCCGTTATTTAAGAGTCATATCGTTTTACAAAACTCTAATCAAGTGCAAGAGGCAAGAGAGCAACGCAGCGAGATGCCTAAATTGAAGACTCAAAAAGATGAGTTCAACGATTCTGTTCCTTCAGGTATGCCAACCCCTCCACGACCAAATCCAGCGGGCGAAAGGGGAAAAGTACAACCAGTTAGGGTTGAAAAAACCGTAGGACGTAATGATCCTTGTCCATGTGGAAGTGGTAAGAAGTTTAAAGTATGTCATGGTAAAGATTTAGTGTAAATCTTAAATAATTAAATATGAGTCTATTATCAATTGTTTGGGATGCAAGTCCAATTATATTTACGCTAGGTCCTTTACAGGTGCGTTATTACGGACTTTTTTTTGCTATAGGTTTTATCTTAGGGTATAACCTTTTAGAGCGTATGTTTAAGAATGACAAAGCTCCCGACAATTGGATTGAGTCGCTCTTTTTTTACATTATTGTTGCTACCATTGTTGGAGCCCGTTTGGGTCATGTTTTCTTTTATGGATGGGACTATTACAAAGACCATTTGTTAGAGATTTTTGCCGTATGGCATGGTGGATTGGCTAGTCATGGTGGAGCTATTGGTATATTAGTGGCTGTTTGGTTATTTTCGAAATATGTCACAAAAGGGTCGCAACTTTGGGTACTTGATCGTTTGGTGATTGTGGTGGCTTTAGCTGCTGTTCTTATTCGTTTGGGTAACTTTATGAATTCCGAGATTGTAGGAAAAGTGACCGATTTGCCTTGGGGGGTTATTTTCAAAAGAGCTACCGATATTAATTCGCCCGAACTGCCTCACCATCCATCACAACTTTATGAGGCGTTTATCTATTTAACAACGTTTTTGGTTACTTTTTATATGTATTGGAAAACAAAAGCCAAGAAGTATGAAGGTTTAATCTTTGGAGTTGCGCTATTGGGTATTTTTATGACTCGTTTCTTTATGGAGTTCATTAAGGAGCCTCAAGAGGGGTGGGAAGCTGATATGACAATAAATATGGGGCAAATTTTAAGTATTCCATTTACCATTTTAGCATTCTATTTTATCTATCGCGCTTATCAGAAATGGAAGCTAGAGCAAAGTAAATAAACTAACGTTTATAAAATATAAAAACCTTATCTTCAGTAAAATGGAGATAAGGTTTTTTGTTTTCATAGAGTTGCTATTTGCTTAAAATGGGATTTATGTTTGGAAAATATGCAAAAAAGGTCCTTTTTATCTTTGGAAAATCGTCATTTTTGAACCAATTCTTGTTTGGATAATATGCAAAATGCATTTTTACTTTGCGTTATAGCTGCAACAGAAATCATTTTTCCCTCTCAACCCTTTTCGCCTCTTCCCAAATTACATTCATCTCATCTAAAGAGAGCGATTTTAGGGAGATGTTTTGCTTAATCGTCTTCTGCTCCAAGTAGTTAAAGCGATTAATGAATTTCAAGTTTGTACGCTCTAAGGCGCTATCTGGGTCAATATCGTATAAGCGCGCAGCATTTATAATCGAGAAGAGTAGATCACCAAATTCACCCTCCATCTTATCTTTATCCTCTTTTTTAACTTCAACCTTTAGTTCTTCGAGCTCTTCGGCCACTTTATCCCACACCTGCTCTTTGTGCTCCCAGTCGAACCCCACACCTCGTGCTTTATCTTGTATTCGATGGGCTTTAATGATGGATGGGAGCGATTTAGGCACGCCACTCAATACGGTTTTGTTGCCATCTTTCTCTTTAAGTTTTAGCTGTTCCCAATTTTCAAGCACCTCTTTGGCATCATTTACACTCTCGGTTCCATAAATATGTGGATGGCGATAGACCAATTTATCGTTCAGCGACTTTAATACATCTGCCATATCAAAACCCATGCTCTCGGAACCAATTTTGGCATAAAACACAATATGGAGCAATATATCACCCAGCTCTTTTTTTATCTCATCACTTCGGTTCTCTATAATGGCATCGGTTAATTCGTAACACTCTTCAAGAGTAAGGGAGCGGAGAGTCTCTTTGGTCTGAATCTTATCCCAAGGACACTTCTCTCTTAATTCATCCATTATGTTTAGTAGTCGCTCAAACTCTTTTATCGCTTTCTCTCTCATCAAATTCACTTTTTTATTTCAAATCCATTTAAAATATCCTTACTTTGTAAAAGTATCAAATTTGTAATTATTATTTATGATTGAGAAATTAATTCTTCTTAACTCAATAGATTTAACCGAGTTTTTGGGGGTAAGAAACGAAAAACTCGACTTTATTGCCTCCAAATGTCCAAAATTAAAGATTATTGGTCGCGGAAACTACTTAAAAGCCATTGGCGAGGCCGATGAAGTGGCTGATTTTGAGGAGAAAATTAATGGACTCATCAATCTGTATAATGAGTTTAATGTGGTTACCGAATCAATTATTGAGTCTGTGTTTTCTGGCGAGGCCATTATTGAGACTAAACCCGATAGCGATACCATACTTTTTGGTGTAAATGGTCGCCCCATAAAAGCGCTTACCGAAAATCAAAAACGTTTTGTTGATATACAGTTTAAAAACGATATGGTTTTTGCCGTTGGTCCAGCTGGTTCGGGAAAAACCTATATGGCCATTGCCTTAGCCGTGCGAGCTCTTAAAAATAGAAGTGTAAAACGATTAATATTGAGTCGTCCTGCTGTTGAAGCGGGCGAGAAGTTAGGTTTCTTGCCTGGTGATATGAAGGACAAAATTGATCCCTATCTACAGCCTCTTTACGATGCTTTGCAAGATATGATTCCTGCGGCAAAACTAAAGGAGTACATGGAAAATGGGGTGATTCAAATCGCGCCATTGGCCTTTATGCGAGGTCGTACATTAAATAACGCATTTGTTATTTTAGATGAAGCTCAAAATACCACCAAAAACCAGATGAAGATGTTTTTAACCCGCATGGGTAATAACGCTAAATTCGTGATTACGGGCGATGTGACTCAAGTGGATTTACCTTCGACTCAGCAATCTGGCTTAATTCATGCTTTAGGCATTTTAGATAAGGTTAAGGGTATTGACTCAATCACATTTACTAAAAAAGATATTGTGCGTCATAAATTGGTGCAAGATATTGTGGAGGCTTACTCAACCGATAACGCAAAAAACGAAGAGGGTAGAAAAGTTTTGCTATAGTCTTTTTTTAATCCCATTTTTTATTAAGATATTTGTATTCGATTAATTAAAGAATTTAATCTTTAATAGTATTTTATTAATTTGTTAATCTTCAATAGTTTATATAATGGAAAAAGCAATTGTTCAAACAAATTATCAATTCCCAAATCAAAAGAGTTTCTATAAAGGGAAAGTAAGAGATGTGTATAACATCAACGATCAGTATTTGGTGATGGTTGTATCGGACAGAATCTCGGCATTTGATGTGGTTTTACCAAAGGGAATTCCTTACAAAGGACAAGTTTTAAACCAAATTGCTGCAAAATTTTTAGATGCAACAACGGATATTTTGCCAAACTGGAAAATTGCTACCCCAGATCCAATGGTAACTATTGGTTTAATGTGCGAACCATTTAAAGTGGAGATGGTAATTCGTGGCTATTTGACCGGTCATGCTTGGCGCGAGTATAAAGCAGGTAAAAGAGTTTTATGTGGCGTGAAATTGCCTGATGGAATGGTTGAAAATCAAAAATTCCCTGAGCCAATCATCACTCCAACGACTAAAGCTTCTGAAGGTCACGATGAGGATATTTCGCGTGAAGAGATTATTGCTCAAGGTATTGTAAGTGAGGCAGACTACATTCAATTGGAAAAATATACACGCGCTGTATTCCAGAGAGGAACCGAGATTGCCGCTAAAATGGGCCTTATTTTAGTAGATACAAAATATGAGTTTGGTAAAAAAGATGGCAAAATCATCCTTATCGATGAGATTCATACACCTGATTCAAGCCGTTATTTCTACTCAGAAGGTTATGAAGCTCGCTTAGCTGCTGGTCAAGAGCAAAAGCAATTATCTAAAGAGTTTGTGCGCCAGTGGCTTATCGAAAACGGATTTCAAGGTAAAGATGGTCAAAAAGTGCCTGAGATGTCTGAGGAGTTCGTTTCTCAAGTTTCAGAACGCTATATTGAGCTTTATGAGAGTATCTCTGGCGATAAATTTCAGAGAGCCGATTTACAAAATGTAAATAAGCGTATCGAAGATAATATCAAAAATTTTCTAGCTACACTTTAATTTTATAGATACGAATAAAAAGCCTAGAGTCTCTCTGGGCTTTTTTGTTTCTTAATCATACTATCGTTATGAAAATAAATAACTCCACACTGTTCCAACTTCTTCCTTTGTTGGTCTATTTTATTGGCGATCTTTTTTTACCTTCATTCATCTCATCTGTTTTAGCCATTGGATTGGTTCTTTTGGAGATGGGCTACGGCTATTTCAAACAAGGTAAAATAGAGTCGTTCTATTATGTAGAGTTAGCTATTTTAGGACTCTTCACCATGGTCGATTTTCTTGTGGTTAGTGATGGACTCATCTATAAGGAGCTCTTTTATGGGTTGATTATTATTATACCTATTGTAATTGCTAAAGTGTTACGAATAAGTTTGTTAAATCTACTTTTTGGGCGATTTTCTAATCAGTTTCAATTAAACAGTTTTCAAAAAGTAGAATTAGGCCGACAAGGGGATATTATTTTTAAGATTTTAGTGGTTGGATTGCTAATTTTGTCTATCCTTCAAATTTATACCTTTATATATAACCAACGATTTGATCTATCTAAAATTGGTTATATATCTCTATTTTTTCTATTCATATCTCTATTTATTGATGCTCGAATTCGTGCAAGGGGCTTTAAAAAGGAGACTTGGGTTCCAATTCTTAAAGATGATGGTTCGGTAGAGTGTTATGCTCCTCGATCCATTGTTCATGCAAAAACCTTTTTATTCCATCCTGTTGTTCATCTG
>JAGPHP010000230.1 GCA_018055415.1 Breznakibacter sp.
TTGCGCTCTCACCAACGCGCGCAGATGCCTATTTTAAAAGGGCGACATCTTACGAGCAAATTAATAGCTACAAAGAGGCAATTAAGGATTACGAAACTCTAAAAAAACTCGACACAAAAGATCCAAATATTGAAGATCTCTTGGCAAAATCACAGGTTCGCCTATTTGAACTTAATCGAGAAGAGGATAAACCAATCATCACAATTGTTTCTCCTCTGTCAAAAGGAGATTTAAACCTCAATGTTCCAAAAAATGCGATCTCGATAGAGGTTAAAGGAACCGTAAAAGAGAAGAGCGAAATTAAAGAGTTTACAATAAATGGCGAGAAAGTAAATGTAGAAAAGATAGAGGAGGGCTATGGATTTTCCACGAACCTAACACTACAACGAGATACTTTTACACTTACAATATCAGATGTTTACAACAATGCCTTGAGTAAAGAATATGCAATTTTAAGAACGGAAATCGACACTCCGGACATTAAACTAATGGCGCCATACGCCTCTGATAATTTGACTATCTTCCTTGATTCTCAAGACCCCAAAGTCTATATCGAAGGAAAGATATTTGACGAGAGCTTGATATCGTCAATCTATATCGATGATATGTTGGCAAGTTACTCACCACAAGAGTTAAATCCAACGTTTCAAGCCTATCTGAACGTCACAAATAAGGATCGCTTTACAATTAAGGTCGTTGATAAATATGGTAATCTATCAACAAACACCTACACTCTAAATCGAGAGGGGGCAACCATTGCAGCAAGCAATCCAATGGGGAAGACATGGGCTATCTTTATTGAAAACTCAAACTACTCAAACTTTGCCAATCTGGAAGGCCCAACAAAAGATGTCTCGCTCATGAAATCGGCACTTGTTAAGTATAATGTCAACAATCTGATTCATAAAAAAGATATGAGTAAAGAGGAGATGGAGCGCTTCTTCTCAATCGAACTTCGCGATTTAGTGAGAAGCAATAACGTTAAGTCACTACTAATATGGTATGCTGGGCACGGAAAATTCTTGAACCAAACGGGCTATTGGGTTGCTGTTGACTCAAAACGCGACGATGAGTTCACCTACTTTAACATCAGCTCTCTGAAATCGGCGCTCAACACTTACACCTCTTCAATTGATCATACTTTAGTAATCACAGATGCGTGCGAATCGGGGCCAAGTTTTTATCAAGCCATGCGCTCAGAGCTTAAACCAAGAAGCTGTGGAGATTTGTCGGCTAAGATGAAATCATCCCAAGTATTCTCATCAGCGGGTTATGAATTAGCTGTTGACAATAGTCAGTTTACAAAAACATTTGCAAACACCCTCATTAACAGTCAGGATGCATGCTTGCCAATAGAGAGTATTGTACAACGTGTAACAACAGCCGTTCAATCAAACAACCAGCAAAAGCCCCTTTTTGGTAAAATAGCTGGATTAGGTGATGAAGATGGAACCTTCTTCTTTATTGCGAAGTAGCATAAGATGGGTGCACAATCTCTCCATTCAATAGAACTCAAAAAAGTTATTCGTCAATCTATTTGGCGAGTAACTTTTTTACTATTAATAGCTCTCCCCTACTCTCTATCGGCTCAAAACTTTTTCTTCGACAACTATGGGGTTGTGGATGGATTAGCCCAATCCACCATTTTTGACATACATCAAGATGAAAACCACAACATCTGGCTTGGCACAAGAGCTGGTGTTAGTAAGTTTGACGGCAAGAGTTTTGTTAATTTTTCCATCGAAAATGGATTAGCACCCAATGGTGTTAAGGTAATATTTAGAGATGCAAATAATAGAATCTATCTCGGGCATGTGGGTGGTGGAATCTCCATTTTGGAGAACAACAAATTCTCGATTTTCTCTAAACCCGAAGAGGTTTTCAATAGCGATATCACCGCAATAGCCTCAGACAGCTCAGGCGTAATTTGGATCTCCTCGGAACTTACTGGAACCATCAAACTCACAGATGCAAAAAAGAGTCTAAAAGAGTCCAAATACGAACATTTCATTGGCAACGAACTAAGTGATAGAGTTTATGGAGCTCGAACCCTAAAAAATGGTGAAACGATCTTTATAACAGATGCATTTTTAAAGAGATACAACCCCAAAGAACAAAAATTTGAAAATTTTGAAATTGATGGGATGCCACGTTTCTTTCAAATAACTAATTTTTACGAAGACTCGAAAGGACATCTCTGGTTTGGTACCTACCACGGCGGATTGTATGAATACCAGACTGATTTAAAGACATTTAAATTTTACGACTATTTGCGAGATGGCATAGGATCAAATTGGATAACCGTAATTAGTGAAGGAGCTAAGGGTGAAATCTATGTGGGCACTTGGGGGGGCGGATTAACCAAAATCGAAAAAGGAGTTGTTTCTAACTATAACTTAAACAATGGATTAAACGACTCAAAAATACGCCAACTCTTTACCGATGCAGAAGGAAATATACTCATTGGCACCAACGAGCACGGCTTATCCATATTTAAAGGAGAGCTCTTTACCAACTATTTTAGCAACAACGAGCGTTATAACTCTCAGATAGAGACAATATTAGCAGACAGCAAGGGAAAGATTTGGTTTGGAACCTACGAAGGAATAATGATCTACAACCCCAAAGAAAAAAGTGAACCCTCCATTTCAAAATTCTACAAACTAGAAAAAGATAAGATTAAAATCATTAAAGAGGATAGTAAAGGTCGGATTTGGATAGCCACCGACAATCAGGGAATATTCACCTATATACCTGATAAAGAGCAATACACCTACGATGGGCTTCTGAATTCGGACATCTACTCACTAACCGTTACAGCTCTAGAGTGCGATATCTATGGAAACATTTGGGTTGGGACACTCGAGGGACTTATTCGATACAATTTTGACACAAAAGAGCTGGTACGATTTACCCAGACAGATGGATTAGCTGCCAATGAAGTAACCTCGCTTTTCATTGATAAAAATCAAAAAATATGGATAGGAACCAAAGGGAAAGGGGTTACAACTTACACAAAAGGTAAATTTGAAATCAAAAAACTTCAAGAAAACATCACAGCAACCTGTTTTTCGGAGCTCAATAATAAGGAGTTATGGATTGGCACCGAGGCACACGGAATAATGGTTTACAATACCATCAACGACACGATTCTAAAGATCTACAATGAGCAAAACGGAATTTTTGCCAACCAAATCAAGCTTCTCCTTTGTGATGATAAAAGCGTATATATCGGCACCAATAAAGGATTAAATATTCTTGACCTATCCACAAATAGAATATATGGATACTCCAAACGCAATGGATTTACAGGAATTGAGACCAAAACAAACTCTATTACTCGAGATGCCCAAAATAACATCTGGATAGGCACCATTAACGGCGCCTTTAAAATGGACACTAAACTCATAACACACAGCACCTTAGAGCCACTTACCCACATTGTTAAAATGAAAGTAAATCTTGAAGATGTTGC
>JAGPHP010000070.1 GCA_018055415.1 Breznakibacter sp.
CCGATAAAACGGAGTGGCATAATGTGGTGGTTTGGCGTAAATTGGCCGAAGTGGTAGAGAAATATGTCAAAAAGGGAACACATCTTTATATAGAGGGAAAGCTCAGAAATAGAAGTTACGATGATAAAGATGGTGTGAAACGTTATACCACAGAAATTCAGGTAGATACATTTCAATTCTTAGGAAAGCGTAGCGAAGGTGACTCTTCAGCTCCTGAGCGAGTTGCCAATAGTGCACCCGCAATTCCTACGGTACGTGTTCAAGAACAACCTATGCGTCCAACAACTCCGGCTTATAATCCACAGTTTCAGCCTCCAACAATGACAAATGTTCCGCCGCCAATGCCGGGAGATGCTGATTTTCCTCCACACTCGGAGAGTTTTTTAGCGATGGATGATATGGATGACCTCCCTTTTTAATAGTTCCTTATACCTATTTATGATAAATCATTATAATCGATATTTATCCGTACTACTGCTTTTACTCGTTATTAGTAGTTGCACCAAAACATATACTCCAAAGCCGTACGGGTACTTTAGAATTGATCTACCAAAGAAGGAGTATGCGAAAATTACGAATGAATTACCTTACAAATTCGAAATTCCATCGTATGCTAAACTTGTTGATGATAAGGATGTTGGCGCCGAAAAGTATTGGGTAAATGTACAGTTTCCTCAATTTAATGCAACTATACATATTAGTTACAAAGCACTTCACGGAAATATTGATCAAATCATTGACGATAGTCACAAGATGGCCTATAAGCATAGCGTTAAGGCAGATGCGATAAAAGAGACAGGCCTTTTTATGGAAGAGAAGCGTGTATTTGGTTTGATGTATGAAATAAAGGGAGATGCAGCATCTTCTGTTCAGTTTACTTTAACAGATAGCACGAATCATTTTGTGCGTGGCGCCCTCTATTTTAATAATATTCCTAACAAAGATTCGCTTGCTCCTGTGGTGAAGTTTATTAAGGATGATGTGATTAGACTTATGGAGAGTTTTGAGTGGACGAATGTGAAATGATACGATAAATGGCTTTATATCAAACTATTCGAAACAATGATTGGAGTTTAGCTCTTTGGAAAGTTGAAGAGAGTGTTGAGGAGCTATTGCAAATCACATTACCGAGCGTGAAGCTAAAAGCTGAGATTGACTCGTTTTCACGCGAGAACCGAAAGATCGAGAAGTTAGTAGCCACTCATTTAGCAAATACACTCTGTTTACGAAGTGTTGAAATTGGGTATTATTCCAGCGGTGCTCCGTTTATTGTGGATAGCGATATGAAAATTTCGATAACTCACACACAGGGGTGGGTTGCAGTACAGATATCAACACAATTTCAGCCAGGTATAGATATTGAATATAAGTCTGATCGAATTTTGCGTATTGCCCATAAGTTTGTATCTACAAGTGAGTTGAATTATGTGGAAGAGAATAACAAAGTAGATTATTTCAATATAATTTGGTGTAGTAAGGAGGTGCTTTTTAAGGTAGCTCAACGTGAGGGGGTCGATTTTATTGAAAATCTCTTAGTTTCATCATTTACTCTCTCAAATGGCGGTAGAGTAAAGGGAACTTGTCGTTTTAATGCTTTTGAAGATGGTTATCTGTTAGAGTATTTAATTACTGATGATTGGTATCTTGTTTATAGAGTAAAATAGAGGAATATGATTTTAGACTCCATCAAAGAGAAACAGAGGTTAGGCAAGAAGATGATTGCCTTGTTGATTGATCCTGACAGAACAAAGGGAGGTGATCTCGACTCTCTTATTGAGCGTATTCAACTATTTTTACCCGATTTTATCTTAGTTGGCGGGAGTTTGCTTACTGAAGATGTATCGCCTGTATATCAGCAATTAAAGCGTTCGCTCTCAATACCATTAGTAACATTTCCCGGTAGTGTTAATCAGGTATCTAATTTAGCAGACGGTATTCTTTTTTTATCGTTAATCTCCGGGCGTAATCCTGAGTTACTTATTGGAAATCATGTTGTTGCAGCACCGTTACTCCGTAAAAGCGGAGTGGAAATTATCTCAACAGGTTATGTTTTGGTAGATGGAGGCGTTGTAACTTCGGTGCAGTATATGAGTAATACCACACCAGTCCCTTGTAATAAGCTTGACATCGCTTCGGCTACGGCTTTAGCGGGAGAGTATTTGGGGATGAAGTTAATCTATTTGGAGGCAGGAAGTGGAGCAAAAAATCCAGTATCCAAAGAGATGATTGCCGCCGTAAAGTCCACTATTTCAATTCCTCTTATGGTTGGCGGTGGTGTAAATACGCCTCAAAAACTATCAGACGCATTTGAGGCAGGAGCTGATGTAGTAGTTGTGGGAACTGCTATCGAAAAGAGTCCCGAACTGCTTAACGAGTTTATTGCCGTTGTGGAGCGGTATAGATGATTTCATCAATAAGTAGATGAAAATTAATATAATGGAAGCCTACTACTATCGACTAATGTAAATACGGTTGATAAGTAGATTTATCTCATGTTATTTTATAATAACTTCCGACAATCCTGACGCTTCGCTTCCATTAGGCGGATTAAGTTTTAGGAGGAGTGAAAGTGTAGGCGCAAAGGTAGTTAGAGATATTGGTTTGATAACCTCTTGCTTTTTTATTTGCCAGCCATAAAAACATAAAGGTACTCTTTGGTCGTTTGAGCTAAATCGAAGCATTTCACTCCCTTTTATTTCAAACTCCTCTACCCACCCAGGTTTAAGAGCTATTAATATATCGCCACTTCGTAATGGATGGTAACTTCTCTGAATTTTTAGTTTAAGACCATCGTTGTAAACGGCGCTATTAAGTTCACTATTTGTAATGGCCATCCCAACACCCGACACTTGCATTAAAAATGTGGCACATTTGCTCTTAACATCTTCAAAGTTGATGTTGTTTTTCTCAAAAACCTCTTTGTCGAGATAGAAATTACCATCTTGGTAGTTTTTGATGTATTTGTTTTGACCATAAAGCGCCATTAAATAGAGGCTCAGTAAAGAAGTTGCTTTTTTGCCGCTAAATACACCTGTTGGGATGTTATAAGCCTCAAGTTCAATAGGTTCGCGTGCCGATCCTCCAGTAGAAGTAAGTGTTAGTAAATATCGATCTTTTCCCACCCAATCGTTTAAAAAAGTGAGTAGAGTTTCAATGTCTTTATCTAATCTAAGTACTAAATCTTCGGTCTCAGCATCTAATATGGATACATTCTCACGAACACGTGGTTTTGAGGTAAACGTGATGTTAATCATATCGGTAATACCATCTTTTCCGTAATTCTCGCTCACCATAAGAGTAACTGCAAAGTCGCGAATGATGGTATTAATATAAGGCGAACCTTTGATGTAATTGGCAAGTTTACCGTTGGCCCCCATTTGAGCTAAATTGTACAGAAAGCTTCGATTTGTGTTGGCACCGCTAATGTTTGATGGCGATTGGTACTCATGATAACTATTGAGGTCGTAGAGAGGTCCCCACCATCTGGTAGCATACATCTCGGGAAACTTTTTGGCATTAAACTCTTTAACCCAGTTTGGTAAAGAGTCTTTTCCGCAAAGAATGGAGGTGAATTGATTGTTGTTATTGTACCAGAATTGGTATTGAGATGAGTGCCCACTCGTGATGAGCGCTTCCGTAACATCAATTCCAATAGATGCTACTTTAGCCTGTTTGCTGTTAATGATAAGTAATTCATCGCTAACGGTTGAGCACAAAATATTTTTTGTGGTTAGCTTGCAACGCGAGATGCTGTCGTTGAGATTATTGATGTCTGCGCCTAATGCCCACTCTTGATTGCCTCTAATTGGGTTATACCAACTTCCGCCAATAAGACCGTGAACTGCAGGTTGCGTGCCTGTTACGAGTGTTGCAATATTGCCCCCTTCAAAGGTTGCAACGTGGTCGAAAGAGGCGTTCGGGAAATAGCTTCCATCTTTCAAAATCTTTTTTAGTCCATTATCACCTAATTTGTCGTAAAAGGCTGTAACCTGATTGGTTTGCAGATCTTTAACCAAGATATTTACAACTAGTCGTGGTGTTTTTTCAAACGGTTGAGCAAACAACGAAGGCAATAATGAGACAAAGAGTACAAAAAGAAGAGCATTCTTTTTAAGATTTCTAGAATGGAGCATTGTGGCTTTATTGTGAAGTTTAGAATTGATAATCTACGCAAGCTCTGTCTGCTAAAACGGCTCTAATTATTGCTGCAACTTTAAGATGATCAGGGTGTTGAGCATATATTTTTAAATCCTCCATACTTTCGAATTCGGTGGTTAATGCTATATCAAATTTCTCGGCAGGATTAGCGTTTATGCCAACTTCTAAGAGTTTTATCTCTTTTATAAGAGCTGGAAGTGCTTCAAGGCCAGTTTTAATTTCGTTTAGTTTTTGTTGCTTAGCTGACTCTGATTCAAACTCTGCTAATTTAAAAAGTACAATATGCTTAATCATTGAAAAATAGTTTAAATTTACTTTTACAAAAGTATTAAAAAAGATCAGAATGTTAGATAAATTGGACTTCACAAAGGTTCTTTTTCTTGATATAGAAACGGTTCCGCAATGTGCTAATTACGAGGAGCTTCCCGAACGATTTTTAAAATTATGGGGTAAAAAGAGCGACTCATTAAAGAAAAATCCCGATGATACTGCCGAATCGTTATACAATAGGGCTGGGATTTATGCCGAGTTTGGTAAAATCGTCTGTATCTCCGTTGGAATGGTCACCTATCGCGACACTCAGAGCTATTTTAAGGTAAAATCTTTTTATGGAGATGATGAATCAATATTGCTTCAAGAGTTTGTATTGATGTTGGAGAAGAGTGTTGATAGAATACAAACGATATGCGGACATAATGTTAAGGAGTTTGATGTGCCTTATATTTGTAGGAGGTTGTTGATTAATGGGTTACATATCCCATCGTTGCTTTCGGTAATGGGCAAAAAGCCATGGGAGGTACCTTTTATTGATACCATGGAACTGTGGAAGTTTGGCGATTTTAAGAGTTATACATCGTTAGATTTGTTAACAGCAGTTTTCAATATCCCTACTCCCAAAGATGATATTGATGGCTCGCAAGTAGCAGAGGTTTATTATAAAACAGGTGATGTTGAGCGAATAGCGACTTATTGTGAAAAGGATGTTTTTGCTACCGCTCAGTTGCTTTTAAGATTGGCCGGTAATCCGTTGATTAAAGAGGAGAATTTGATAAAGTAGAGTTAGTTGAATTTCAAATGAATATTAAGAAGAGGGTGTCTAAAAAGTATCACGCAAAGAAAATCATGTCACGCAAAGGCGCAAAGACGCAAGCATATGGTTTGTAAGTTGTTTACAATAAGCTTGTTGGTTGTGTGTGTCTTTCTTTCTTTCTTTCTTTCTTTGCGTCTTTGCGTGACATTAAACCTTTTTAGACAGCCATTTTTTATGCTTTTACTATTTCAATAATTGTTTCTACAGCCTTTTCCATGCTTTCGAGTGGTACATATTCATATTTGCCATGAAAATTGTGCCCACCTGCAAAGATATTAGGGCAAAGAAGTCCCATAAAAGAGAGTCTTGCACCATCAGTTCCGCCTCTTATGGGTTTTATTTTAGGTTGCACACCTACACGCTCCATCGCTAATTTGGCTCTCTCTACGATATGTAGGTGAGGCTCAATCATCTTGCGCATATTTTTATATTGCTCTTTTATCTCAACAAAAACGACATCGTTTGGATATTTGTTATTTATTGAATGAGCTATCTTTTTTATTGTGTTTTGACGTTGAAGGAAGTTTGTCTCGTCAAAATCACGGATAAGAATGTGGAGTTCAAATCGTTCTACATCTCCATAAGAGTTAGAAAGATGGAAGAGTCCTTCATAATCTTTTGTGTTTGATGGCGTTTCGTTTGGTAGAAGTGTTAAAAATTCATGAGCAACGAGTTGTGCATTTATCATTCGTCCATATCCATATCCTGGATGAATGTTAAGACCATTTATCGATATGGTGGCTAGAGCTGCGTTAAAGTTTTCATACTCGAGTTCGCCAATCTCACCCCCGTCGATGGTGTAGGCAAAGTCGGCACCAAAAGCTTCAACGTTAAAGTAATCAGCACCTTGTCCAATCTCTTCATCGGGAGTAAAGCAGATTCTTATTTTACCGTGTTCGATAGATGGGGTGTTGATTAGAATTTCCATTGCAGTTACAATTTCGGCGATTCCTGCTTTGTCATCAGCACCTAAGAGCGTGGTTCCATCAGTCGTGATGATGGTTTGCCCTACGTAGTTTTTAAGTTCGGGTGAAAGAGAAGGCGAGAGCGTTAAACCCAATTCTTGGTTGAGAGTTATATCACCTCCTTGATAGTTTGGTGTTATTATTGCTTTTACATTTTCACCAGAGAAGTCGGGAGAGGTATCTACATGAGCAATCAATCCTATAGTAGGTCGTTGCGACTTGCAATTGCTTGGCAAAGTAGCTGTTAGATATCCTTTGTCGTCTAATATAACTTCGCTTAACCCAATATTTTTCAACTCCTCTTCCAAAAATGTGGAGAAGATGAGTTGTGAGTGGCTACTAGGTGTTGTTTCACTGTTTTGGTGACTCTGTGAGTTGAATGTCGTATATTTTAGAAAGCGATTGAGCAAATAGTTTTTCATTAAATTTAAATATAATGTTATAACTCTTTGAGAATTAGTCCAGATTTTGGTTTTATCTCAGCAATAACTTTACCTCTTTTTGCTGAAAAAGTTTTGTCTGAGATGAGGTCTTTAAAGCCTCTAATTGCAATTTCGGGTACTTCTATTTTTTGCGTTTTAGTGCTGTTGTTTAAGCAAACAACGATTTGGCCTTCGCTGGTTGAGCGTTCAAAGATATAAATATCCTTTTTGTTGTCGGTTAAGAGTGTTTTGAAATCGCCAATTTGTAATGGAATATTCTTATTCCTTATAGAAATAAGTCTTTTGTAAAAGTTGTGTAGATCTTCATTTACCTCAACAATATCTCCATCTTCTCTTTTGGTTCCGTCTGCATTATAGAATTCAGGTTGATATTTAATATCTGACCAAATCATTGGTTTACGGCAATCAGGGTCGTTGCTTCCCCAAATTCCAACTTCGTCTCCATAGTATATCATTGGAGCTCCAACGTAACTCATTTGCATAATGATAAAGAGTTTCTGGAGTTCTATATCCTCTTTTGATGGTTTGGTAGTTATGTACTCTTTGTTGTTGACAGCCATTGATTTACCGTAATAGGTTCCCCAATTTCCGTAGCGTTCGATGCCTCTATTTTTTATGTGAGATCCAATGCGGTTTGCATCGTGGCTGCCAAAGAGGTTCTGCGAAACATAATTAACGTCGTTTGCGTAAGATTCTCGCAACTTTCGCAAACGCGAATCAAAAGTAGCGGGTGTGATCTTTTGGCTTTCGGGAGCAAAGAAGAAATCGGCGCAGACAAAGGCAAAATTATAGTTCATCTCACCATCAAACTCATCTCCAGCCAAATAAGGCTTTGCTTTTTCGGGTTCCATAACAAGTTCAGCTGTTAGGTAAGCCTCTGGATTAATGGATTTTACATGGTTTCTAAAATCTTTCCAAAACGGGTGTCCAACGCAAAAGGCCACATCTAAACGCCATCCATCAATTCCAAACTCTTTACCTTTTCCTTTAGGATTCATCCATCTACTTACTGAATTAAAAATGTACTCTTTAGGTCCTGTAGTGATACCAAGCGAGTCCTCTTTTAATTCAGGAAGAGAACTCACCCCCATCCATCCTTCGTATTTAAAGGTTGTTCCTTTTTGGGTATCTTCCCATGAGTTGATTGTAAACCAATCTTTATATGGAGATTGGCTCTGGTTTTTGCGTACATCTTCAAAGGCAAAACTGTTGTATCCCATGTGGTTAAAAACGCCGTCGAAAATCACTCTCATGCCCAATTCGTGTGCTTTTTCAACCATTTTAAGAGCTAATTCATCTGCTTTTGTCCATACCCAAGTGGTTGTGTCCAATACATTTTCACTTCTAATGAGTTGTGTATCACCAGCAGGGTCGGGGCCAAAATTTGGGTCGATGTGGTGGTAGCTTTCGCCATCATATTTATGCAGAGATGGTGAAATAAAGAGCGGATTAATATAAATAGCGTTAATTCCTAAATCTTTAAGATAAGGTAACTTGTTGATAATTCCTTGTATGTCACCACCATATCTGCGACGCAGAAGAGTTTCGTACATCTTGTCTCCCACATTTTCTTTTTCCCAAGGTTGTATTTCGTACCAATCAGACTCCCATTTGGAGATTTCCCAAGCTACTGGCGGTGTTTGGGGATCGGCCCCAATAATATCCTCCACTTTTGGATCGTTTAGAGCATCCCCATTACGGAATCTCTCGGGGAAGATTTGGTACCAAACTGCTTTTTTTGCCCACTCGGGAGAGGTCGAAATTATATCCTGAGCTTGTGAATTAAGAGTTAAAAGAGTTAAAGTAAATGCTATAAGCAAATGTTTGCGACTTGTGACCATTTTAAATTTTTTGTTGTAAAGTTAAATGTTTTTTCTCCTTATCATTGGATAATCCACTATTAAAACACTAGAATGCACCGTTTATGCTACTTTTTTATGCTACTTTTACATTGTAGTTTTAAACTTCTATTCGTGATTCTTATTTGCCTACGATGAAGCAAACAATTGGTATTATTACATTGCTATTATTTGTTATATCAGTTTGTTTTGCTCAAAAAAGTAGCGATTCAATTACAATTGCAAAACGAGATCTATCCGATTTGTTTTCAAATATTCCTAAGGTTGAAACGGATGTTGTGTCAGCGGAGAAAGTTGAAGTAATGAAGTTGTATATGCCCATATTACCACTTGTTGGATATATGCCTGCAAATGGATTTATAATAGGGGCTGCCGCTTTACCTTCGATTTGTTTAGATAGTATTGATAGCACGCGAATGTCGTCGATGATGGCGAATATTCAAATTACGAGTAAAAAGCAGGTTAATTTTAATGTACGATCAAATATTTATCTGTCGCATGATAAATGGATATTGCAGGGAGATTGGCGATTTCTGTTTTATTCACAGTCAACCTATGGTTTAGGGATTTATGATTATCCACCTGAATTATTAGATAACCCTAATGCGTTTATTGCTAAAGGTGAGCAGCCTATGCGGTTTAATTATTTGAGACTGTATCAGAAAGGATATCGTCAGTTGGTTGGGAAATTGTATGGCGGTCTAGGTGTGGCTTTTGATTTGTATGATCAGATTCGTGATCAGAATTTAGTTGCTGATTCACTGTTGTTTACATCCCATTATTTGTACTCTTCTAAATATGGGTATCCAACATCAGAGTATCGTACTCTTGGGTTTACATTTAACCTGCTGTTCGATGATAGAGATAATTCGATGACCCCTTATATGGGTAGCTATCTGGATTTAAGCTATAGGGTAAATCCAAATTTATTTATTGATAGAGAAGCAAACTCTAAAATACTCATCGACTTGCGTAAATATTTAAAGATTTACGAAGGAAATAATCCTCATATTTTGGGCTTATGGTTATTGGCTGATATTCAGATTAATGGATATACTCCATATTTAACTCTTCCTTCTGTTGGTTGGGATACATATAATCGTTCGGGTAGGGGGTTTGTGCAAGGACGCTATCGAGGGGATGATCT
Source organism: Breznakibacter sp. (assembly GCA_018055415.1). Taxonomy (GTDB): domain Bacteria; phylum Bacteroidota; class Bacteroidia; order Bacteroidales; family Marinilabiliaceae; genus JAGPHP01. Next base: position 9,663 of record JAGPHP010000070.1, read on the forward strand.
TTTATATGCCGAGTCTGAATATCGTTTTCCAATAACAAGGGATGGTTTGCTGGGTGGAGTTGCCTTTGTGAATGGACTATCTGTTTCGTCGTCCATGGCTCATCAAGCGTTATTAAGCAAGTGGGTTTTTGGTTATGGAGGTGGGCTCCGCTTTAATGTGAATAAACTTACTCGCGTTAATATATGTATCGATTTTGCATTCGGCCCGCAAAAGGAAGGCCTTTTCTTTTTTGGTTTGCAGGAGGTGTTTTAGTGTAATACGGGTTTCCCAATAAATTGATCATTTGAAATTTTGTCTAAGTTGTTAAGCTTATTTTTGCTCACTACGAAGGAAATAGTCGGTGCATTCTAATCCTACATTGTCCCCTTGTACAAACTTAATTAGACTCCTAATTCCTTATACTATCTAATTTCTCACATGTCCTAGCACTTTTATCTGGAATGTTATCTTACGTATATTTAAATCGATACTTAATCATACCTATTTCTTTTAGGCATATTTACTTCGTAATCATTTAAAAACGTAGATCGAATTATTTATGTGATAAACGAAGATTGATAAATAAACTAAGCTGTCATACAACTGACATAGTTTATTGTGTTAAAGGGTCTGTTTATTAATGATGTAAGTATCTCCAATTATTAATAATGGGTTTTTCGCTATTGTGCTAATTTGCTACAATGACGTGAGTTCGATCTAAGATTAAATCCCTCTCTTTATAGTGCCTTTATTATGCCATAGCAATAGAATATTCACTCTTTAGTTAGGGGTAATTCATCTTAAATACATCAATGACATAGGCATATAAATAGTATATCCCACATTTCGATATAAAAACGTGGGATATACGTGGGATATACGTGGGATATATGTGGGATATATATGAATTATATGCGAAATTTATTCAACCTTAATACGACATAAATCTGTGGCTCCCTGCGTCCGAATCTATGGCCCTCCAATAGTACAACACTTCCAAGAACCGTAGGTTCGGCCGACGTGGTAGGGATGGAATTTATTCCCTCCTTCTTTGGTTGGGGTAAATAAAAGATTATGAAACCATTAAATGATTTTCACCCACCGTTGGAACGTCCATTCATAGCCGAGTGCCACTAGCCCACGATAATTGATGAGGATGTGAATCACTTTAAACCGTGAACTTACATCCACGGCTTGAAATGGTTGTACTAGTGAAACGATGAGGAGTAAATAGTTGAACTCTTACATAGAGCTCACGTTACAATACTTTTGAGTTCGAGTTGTTTTGGTTTATTCTTATTATGCAATAGAACTGTTGTGTAGTGTAACTAATAAAGTGTTCATATATACTTGTGAATGTATTTGTAGAGTATCCACTGTTTCTGCTTTTTTTGTGCATTATTTTACCGTATTGTTACTCTTGAGTGTTGTATTTTAGATTGTTATGACTTATTGTTGTTACTTTATTCTTCAATTCTTACATCTGTTGCATTATCAATTTTTTGGTTTAAAACTTTGTATGTGATAATATATTTGCTTTCTCTTAAGTAACTATTAAGGAAATTTTAAAGGTTAATTTTTTTCATTTTAGGTTAAAGTTGACCAAAAAATGCGGTTTTTACTCTCCTAAAAGCCATTTTTAAGCCTCTAAGTGCCATTTTTTGCTCTCTCAAAAATATGTTTTACAACATGTTTTATTTTTGCAATCGTTACCGAAATCGATAGCACAATCGTTTGATAACAATAGTTATCGAAAATTGGGTGTAGTAGTTAAAAAGTGTGAAAAACGAGTCTTTAAATAGTTTAAATTTGTAAGGATGAGTT
>JAGPHP010000231.1 GCA_018055415.1 Breznakibacter sp.
ATAGAAAAGAATTTTGAATCACCCTTCACGATACACTTATGAGGGATTGTTTTATAGGGCTTAAACCTATTGCCGTCCACAATTATATGATTAAAAGGATGCTCTATCTCATCAAGAGCTAAATGCATGGCCTTTATTGAGCTATTCAGGATATTTATCTTGTCGATCTCGCTATTAGAGACAATTCCTACTGAATAAGATATAGCCTCTTTTAAGATCACATCCCGAAGCAGAAATCGTTTTTTTTCAGAGAGTTGTTTTGAGTCGTTTATCTCTTTACTAAAAAAGTCGGGGGGTAAAATAACTGCCGCCGCAACAACGGGACCAGACAAACACCCTCTACCAGCCTCGTCGCAGCCAACTTCAATGCTATCTTTCAAAAAGAGTGGACTTAAAGCCTCGCCTTTCATCTTTACTTTTCAGTATAGATAATCTCCAACAGCGTCTCTCCGACAGCCGTAAGTGTACCTTTATCTATTATTGACATATTATCTTGATGAGTATGCCAATAGGTACCAAATGAGGTACTTGAAGAGGGATCATACTGAATAATATCGATCGTTGGAATTCCGGCAATCGAGTTAACATACACATGGTCATCGGTAATGGTTCCACCCATGTCGTAAACGAAACGACTTCCATACCCCAACGATGCGGCAGTTTGCCAAACTTTCTCAACCACCTGAGGGGCATATTGCATAGAGTATCCCTCTTTATAAAATAGAGCATCTTTGGCTCCAACCATATCTAATAAAATACCATATCGTGGCATGTAATTGCTCTTATTCAAATTGTTAGCCCAAAATTGTGCCCCCAAACACCATGAATTCTCCTGATACTCGGACTTTACAAAATGAGGTTGGCCATAATCCTCCACATCCAAAAAGACGATATCAATACCTATTGACGCCTTACTTTTTCCATACAATCTAGCTATTTCCATCAATACCCCTACCCCACTTGCGCCATCAGACGCACCATCAATAGGCTTCATGCGCAACGCCTCATCTCTCTCCATATCGGCAAAAGGGCGGCTATCCCAATGCGAGAAAAGTACAATTCTATTCGGATTTGATTTATCAAATTGTCCAATTATATTTTTGCACGCTATCCTCTTCTTGTTAAATAAAACCACTTCCCCCTCTTGAATTAAAACATCAGCCCCCATTCTTTCTAAACTGTTGGCCAAATAGGTTGCACACTTCTCATGACTTTTAGATTCGGGCACCCGTGGACCAAATGCAACCTGAGCTTCAATATAATGGTAGGCGCTATCGGCATTAAAGGCAGGTCGCGCAGTGGTTGCTTGATTAGCAACACTTTTCTCTTCTGAACTATTTTTTACAGATCCGCCACATCCAAATAAAACCGTAAGCGATGCGAAAAGTAAAGCGCCTATTTTTTTCATACTACTATCTATTTATTTCCCATTCGTAACCCTCTTTGGTATCTTTTATCGTAACACCTAAAGAGGTTAGCTCGTTACGAATTTTATCGGACATTGCCCAGTTTTTAGTCGCTTTTGCCTCTTGACGCAACTCTAAAAGTAACTCTACAGCTCCATTTACTAAAGTCTCATCACCTTTTGAAGATGATTGATCACCTGCACTGAGTCCTAAAAGATCAAAAGCAAAAAGCTCCATCACGCGTTTGAGTTCGCGAATATCCTCACTCGTTAACGATCCATTCCCTGAGAGAACTAAATTGATATTCTTAACCGCATCAAAAAGATGTGAGATAACTATGGGGCTATTAAAATCGTCATTAAAAGCACTATAACAACGCTCCAACAACTCCTTTACACTGTAAGTAGATGTAGAACTTGGTTTAATCTTGTCGATATTCTTAATCCCTTCTAAAAGTCTTGACAACCCTTTTTCGGCAGCTAACAAAGCTTCGTTACTAAAATCAACCGTACTACGATAGTGCGCCTGCAATATGAAGAAACGAATGGTCATGGCCGAATAAGGCTGCTCTAAGAGCGGATGACTACCCGTAAAAAATTGATCCAGATTAATGAAGTTACCCAGCGATTTGCCCATCTTCTGACCATTGATGGTTATCATATTGTTGTGCATCCAATATTTTACTGGAGCCTTTCCATTAGAGATGGTTGCCTGTGCAATTTCACACTCGTGATGAGGAAACAGCAAATCCATTCCTCCTCCATGAATATCAAACTGCTCTCCTAAATATTTAGTACTCATAGCAGTACACTCCAGATGCCAACCAGGAAAGCCAAAGCTATATTTAGAGTTCCAACGCATTATATGCTCAGGAGCTGCCTTTTTCCATATAGCAAAATCGGCACTATTACGCTTTTCAACCTGACCGTCTAATTCACGAGTTGTTGAGAGTAAATCTTCAACCACTCTTCCCGATAAGATTCCATATTTATGCTCCTTGTTATAGCGCTCCACATCGAAATAGACACTGCCATTACTCTCATAAGCCATCCCTTCAGAGACAATTTTATCAACAATCTCAAGCTGTTCAATAATATGACCCGATGCGCGAGGCTCAATACTTGGAGGCAACACATTCAATGCTTTCATGGCCGCATGATACCGTTCGGTGTAAAACTGCACAATCTCCATTGGCTCTAACTCCTCTAAACGGGCCTTTTTGGCAATTTTGTCCTCCCCTTGGTCTGCATCATTCTCTAAATGGCCAACATCGGTAATATTTCTAACATAACGCACCTTATAACCAAGATGTTGCAGATATCTAAACACCAAATCAAACGTAATGGCCGGACGTGCATGTCCTAAATGCGGATCACCATAAACGGTTGGACCACAAACATACATCCCTACTCTATTTTGAACTAACGAAGTAAAAACTTCCTTACTTCTACTAAGTGTATTATAGATTATCAACTGACTTTCCATTCTGAAATCGTATTTAAGAAAGCGTAAAAATAGAAAAAAAACAGACGTTAACCCCTACTGAATAGACATTCATCAAAACAATAACTAAACCATTGCTTATAATGTTAAAATAGTGTAATTTCATCTCTCAACACACTATTATTTGTGTTCAAATTTCATTTTTAAAAAAATCTACAAGACAAACAGTTTAATATTCGTATGGAAAACCAATCCTATTACTCTACACAGCAAAAAATATTTATATCAATAATTACGGGTGTCGTAACATTTGTACTCTCGCCGCTTGGGATATCCACAAAAATTGGAAATATTCCAATCGACATTCCTTGGTCACTACTTCTTCCAATGATTTTAAGTATTGGCTTTGGATGGAGGTATGCCATTATTTGCTCCCTCTCGGGTGCAGCTCTGTTCCCTTTTCTTTTATGGCCAGAAGATGGATATGCCAATATTGGAAACGCTCTCATGTACACGGCAATATTCTATAATGTTGGCCTCCTCTATCATCCTAAAGCCACTAAAATAGAATCTTCACTTGT
>JAGPHP010000232.1 GCA_018055415.1 Breznakibacter sp.
AACCCAAGTAATTGATGAGGATGTGAATCACTTTAAACCGTGAACTAACATCCAGGGCTTGAAATGGTTGTTCTGGTGAAACGATGAGGAGTAAATAGTTGAACTCTTACATCGAACTCACGTTAAAATAAAGAAAATCTCTCCCCTTAAACCAAAAAATAGGCTCCCAATCTTAAATCATATATTTTTTCAATTAATAAATCACCTACTGACATACTGTTGTCACTTCTTGCCATTTCCTTTGTATTAGAATATCAAAATGAACTATATTTATTAACTTTTTAAAATGAACACAATGAAAAAAGTAGAGTCAACACTCGTTATTTCACACAGTTGCAGAGTTAACCTCATTGGATTACAACCTCTTGTAGGTGTTATCCCGCAACAAATTGAACAGGTTGCCAAAGAACAAGGATTTGAAATTAGTGGCAAACAAATTTGGGCTTACGACGGATGCGATGGCAACCCCGAAACTCCATTTGATCTTAAAATTTGCCTGCCCATAAAGTCAAGCAATAAAACGCTAAAACACAACACCTTTCAAATAGAGACATTGGATGCAATGGAGGTGAAAACAGCTATTCATAAAGGCGATTGGAGTGGGATTGGAGCTGTTTACTGTACGTTAATGAACGAATTAGCGAGCAATAATCTACGTCCTACCAGCAAAACGCGAGAGGTATATGAAGTGGTTGATTTTCAAAACCCCAACAACTGCATTACCGAAGTCCAAGTAGAGTACATTTAACAAATCACTAGCTCCAATAAAAAGCCCAATGGAACAAATCATTCAACTTAACCAATCCAATATTGCCAAAGAGCATATTTGTTGCGGCTTCTCCGACGTCAAATGCAAAGAGGGTTATGAATTAAAGAAACGTTGGTTATCCAATGAATTTGAAAAGGGATATCTATTTCGCCGAATTGATGCTCGAGCAAAGGTTTTTATCGAATATGGCCCCGCAGAATCGTGTTGGATGCCTATCTCTGCTCCAAATTATCTCGTTATTGGCTGTTTTTGGGTTTCAGGTCAGTACAAAGGTCATGGATATGCAAAAGAGCTTCTTAAACAGACCATAGACGATGCGATAGCTCAGAATAAACAGGGCTTAGCAACCATTGTTGGCACTAAAAAGTTCCATTTCATGAGTGATACAAAATGGCTATTAAAACAAGATTTTGAGATATGTGAAAGTTTACCCAATGGATTCTCTTTGCTGGTTAAAAAGTTAGATGCTTCGGCACACAATCCATCTTTTAATAGTTCGGTAAAAGAGTGTAACATTGCCTCAAATAAGGGTATTGTGGTCTATTACTCTAACAGATGCCCATTTACCGAATTTCATGTTAACACATCGCTTATGGAGAGTGTTGCAAAAAGAGGTATTCCAACAAAAGTGATTAAGTTCGACACGATGGAGCAAGCTCAAGTATCTCCAACACCAGCAACCATCTTCTCACTCTTTTACAATGGCAAATTTGTAACTACAGACCTAAGTGTTTGTATGGATAGCCGTTTTGACAAATTAGTTATAAGATAAATTACTGAAATAAGATGAAAGAGATTGTTGCAAACAAAGAGCTTATAGCTTATTGCGGTCTACATTGCGGAGCATGCCGTAAATATCTCAACAACAAATGCCCTGGCTGTAAAGAGAATACAAAAGCAGCCTGGTGTAAAATTAGAACGTGTAATATGGATGCAAAAACTAATTCGTGTGCCGAGTGTACCCAAATAACTTTGAACGACTGCAAAACATTTAACAACCCTATTGGCAAAATCTTTGGTTTTATTTTTCAGAGCGATAGAAAGGCGTGTATCCAAATGATTAAGGAGAGAGGCGCCGATAGTTTTGCACTAGAGATGACAAGCCGAAAAGCTCAAACCATTAAAAGGGGTTCTAAATGAAACGAATTGAACGAATGAACGCCATTTTGCTACTATTACAGAGCAAGAAAATTATTACGGCGCAAGAGATTGCCAACAAACATGGTATTAGTTTGCGCACCGTATATCGCGACATTCGTTCGCTCGAAGAGAGTGGTGTTCCAATTGGTGCCGAGGCTGGTATTGGATATTTTTTAAATGAGAGTTACACGCTTCCTCCCGTCATGTTTACCACGGAGGAGGCGTTTGCTCTCGTTACAGCGGCACCCTTTATTAAAAGTATGACCACAAACCAAACGCTCAAATCGTTTGACGAGGCACTTTTAAAAATAAAGGCCATCATGCCAAACGATCAAAAAGAGCGACTAGCCAACTTGGAGAGTAAAATTTCGGTAAAAACGGGAATCGTGCAACCATCGGCAAACGAATCGGCCTATCTTTTTACCATCCAACAAGCTCTTGCCGACAGTAAACTCCTCTCCATTAATTACCGAGCAGGCGATGCAACCAACACCGAACGAGAGATAAAACCATTAACACTCTGCTACTATATGCTTAACTGGCATTTAATAGCACATTGTACACTTCGAAATGAGATCAGGGATTTTCGACTAGATCGAATAACGAATCTAGAATTAAGCAAGCGCACATTCCAACGAATTGAGTTTAATCTTGAGGATTACTTCAAAAATGGTATAAACAAGACTCAATGGCACCAAATCAAGCTAGAGGTCGATGAATCAGCACTTCCGTCCATTGAAATTTCAAAATATTGGTATGGATTTATAGAACAGAAAGCAATAGAAACAGGAGCTGAACTTCGATTTATAAATCCAGATTTAACCTATTTTGCAAAATGGCTTCTCACCATTACACCATCTCCAAAAATAATCGAACCACAAGCGCTACTTACAAACATTAAAGATTTAGTCAATCAATTGTCCAGCACATACCTATAAAACACCCCAAACAAACAATCCCCACTCTTTAGCATGAGTTTTTAAGAGCCAAAATAGAACATCTCATCATCTGCGCGAGGATCTATTCTTAGGTTTAGGATTCTTTACAATATGTTGTTTTCTTTGATAAGTTCTAAAAAGAGGTTCAACATGGCATGGATTCTTTTTAGGGAATGCAAACGAATAGGTCAAAAACAGCTCATGCGAGCCGTTATTAAAATCAGCCAAATCGCTGGTAGTATAGTCGTATGAATAACCAATTAGCCAATGTGGCGTTGCCTGAACAGCTACTAATCCAGCTATAGCGTCACCTACCCGATATGAAGCGCCTATCATAAACATACTATTATAAGCCATTTGTAAAGTTATATCGGTAGATGGAGATGAACTAGGTACAACTTTTTCGTTAATTCCCGGCTTTAGATTAATCTTATCACTTATCGTAAAAATATCATTAAAAACCTACAACATTCGTTAAATCACCCCTACACAAACTAGATTAACATCATACCTCACACCTACACAGAAACACAAACAATTGAAAATAAACACAATTGCATAAAAAAGAATTTTTAAACG
>JAGPHP010000007.1 GCA_018055415.1 Breznakibacter sp.
TGCGGAGAATTAGGGATTCGAACCCTAGATACCCTTGTGAGGTATACACACTTTCCAGGCGTGCTCCTTCGACCACTCGGACAATTCTCCAATAAATAAAAAATGCACGGGAGGAGAGATTCGAACTCCCGACAGCTGGTTTTGGAGACCAGTGCTCTACCGCTGAACTACTCCCGTTTTTTGTGCTGTGCAAAAGTATAATATTATTTGAAATATCACCCTTCGCACTACTTTATTTTTTATATTATGTTGACTTTTTGAAATGGTGGATCATACTAAATAATAAATGTAAAACTATTTATTATGTGGAAAGAATACCTATCGTTTTCAAAATCAGAGAGAATAACCTTTCTGACCCTTACAATTATTATCATCCTGCTGTTAATCTTAAGCCGCGGAATTAATGCTATCAAAATAATGGATTCTCCAAATTTGGCGGAAGAGGCAATGATTATGGAGTATTATTACTCTCTTAATGATTCGATAGATTCTCTCAAAAACAGAAGGGCTACTGGTACTTGGCAGCCTTCTTGCAAGGCAAAGAGTAGCTCAATTCATTCTAATTTTGATGCATCAATAACCTCAAAGAGCAGTAAGAGTAGATCTAAATCAAAAAATCGAGATATGATGCAAATAGAGATCAACAGTGCTGATACTGCCATTTTTGCTCTCTTGCCAGGAGTTGGGCCTACTATTTCATCTCGTATCGTAAAGTATAGGAGTAGCTTAAAAGGCTTTTATGAGAAGGAGCAGTTATTAGAAGTTTTTGGTGTCGATTCGCTCCTTTTTGATAAAATCTCACCTTACTTAGTTGTTGATTCAATATCAATCGAGAAATTAAATTTCAATCAGATCTCCATCGCACGAATGAAAAATCATCCATATTTAGATTTCTACCAAGCAAAAGAGGTTTATGAATATCGATTGAAATTTGGAAATTTTAAGTCTATCAAGGATGTTTTGCTCTTATCTTCCTTTGAGAATATTAATAGAGGTAGAATTGAACACTATTTTTGTGTGAATTAGTAGTTGTGTTAGATTGATATTTAAAATGATTATTTTATAACAAAATGTAAGTATTTTAATGTTAATAGTCTTTATGTGATCTTAAATTTAGGTTTTTTGCAATAAATCGTAAAAATAAATTGAGTTTTGTTTTGTTGTTATTTATAGAACAATTAATTTAGCACCCATAAATAATGTCATAAATTAAAGCGAAATAGTATGTGTGGTATTGTCGGAGTTTTTGAATTAAAGCAAAAGTCAGAAGAGTTGCGTCAGCAGGTTCTTGAGATGTCAAAGAAAATTCGCCATCGTGGTCCAGATTGGTCTGGAATTTATTGTGGTGACAAAGCTATTTTGGCACATGAGCGCCTCTCAATTGTTGATCCTCAGTCGGGTGGACAGCCTCTTTATAGTAAGGATGGAAAATTAGTGCTTGCTGTTAACGGTGAAATTTATAATCATCAAGAGTTAAGAAAAAAGTACGAAGGTAAATATGAGTTTTTAACACACTCTGATTGTGAGGTTATATTAGCTCTTTATCGCGATAAGGGTCCTACTTTTATGGAAGATTTGAATGGAATTTTTGCTTTTGCATTGTATGATATCGAGAAAAATCAATATTTCATTGGTCGTGATCATATCGGAATTATTCCATTATATAAAGGTTGGGATAAAAAAGGAAACTTTTATGTCGGTTCCGAATTAAAGGCTTTAGAAGGTTTTTGTAATAAGATAGAGGAGTTTTTACCTGGTTATCAGCTGTCAAGTGTTGATGGCGAGATGAAGAAATGGTACACTCGTGAATGGGAAAGTTTTGATAATGTAAAGAACAATCCTGCGTCTATTGATGAGTTGCACGATGCTTTAGAGGCAGCTGTTCATCGTCAATTGATGTCTGATGTACCTTATGGTGTTCTTCTTTCAGGAGGATTAGACTCTTCGGTAATCTCTGCTGTAGCCAAGAAATATGCTGCAAAACGAATAGAATCAGATGACACACAAGCAGCATGGTGGCCACAACTTCACTCTTTCGCTGTAGGTTTAGTGGGCTCGCCAGACTTAGCAGCAGCTCGTAAAGTGGCCGATTTTATTGGAACTGTGCACCACGAAGTTAATTTTACAGTTCAAGAAGGGCTTGATGCAGTAAAAGACGTTATTTATCACCTTGAAACATATGATGTTACGACAGTTCGTGCTTCAACACCAATGTATTTGTTAGCTCGAGTTATCAAATCTATGGGTGTAAAGATGGTGCTTTCGGGTGAAGGTGCTGATGAGTTGTTTGGTGGATATTTATATTTTCATAAAGCACCTAATGCTCAAGCATTTCACGAAGAGACGGTTCGTAAATTAAGTAAATTACACTTATACGACTGTTTGCGTGCGAACAAGTCATTGGCTGCTTGGGGTGTTGAAGGTCGTGTGCCATTTTTAGATAAGGAGTTTATCGATGTAGCAATGCGTATGAATCCTGAAGAGAAGATGGCTAAAAATGGTCGCATGGAAAAATGGGTAGTTCGTAAAGCTTTTGAAGATATTCTTCCTGAAAGTGTTGCTTGGAGACAAAAAGAGCAATTCTCTGATGGAGTGGGATATAGCTGGATTGATACTCTTAAAGAGGTGGCAAATAACGAGGTAACAGATGAGATGATGGCTAATGCGAAATATCGATTTGCAATTAATCCTCCAATGTCAAAAGAGGAGTATCGTTATCGTACCATTTTTGAATCGCACTTCCCTTCTGATTCTGCTGCTGCATGTGTACCATCAGTGCCATCGGTTGCTTGCTCAACTCCAATTGCGCTTGAATGGGATGCTTCATTTAAAAACCTCAACGATCCTTCTGGTCGTTCGGTTAAAAGTGTTCACAATGAGGCATATAAATAGTATATATAAATACGATAAATATAAAGCCATCCTTAGGGGTGGCTTTTTTTTGTTTTTAGCATTAATTAAAACTATAAATAGGGCTTTGTATAACGATTAATACTATTTTTGCGTTTTAAATTAAAACGTATGATGGATTTTCATTTGTTAACTGCTATCTCTCCAATTGATGGTAGATATAGAAGTAAAGTTGATGGTTTAGCTCTCTATTTTTCGGAGTATGCGCTTATTAAATACAGAGTTTTGGTTGAGGTTGAATATTTTATTGCGTTGTGCGATATTCCGTTGCCTCAGTTAAAAAGTTTTGATAAGAAGAATTACCCAGCTCTAAGAGATATTTACGATCAGTTTAAACTCGAAGATGCTGAGCGTATCAAGGAGATTGAAAGTGTTACAAATCACGATGTTAAGGCAGTTGAGTATTTTCTTAAAGAGAAGTTCGACCTATTAAATCTTCAAGCGTATAAAGAGTTTATCCATTTTGGACTTACATCGCAAGATATTAACAATACAGCTGTTCCATATTCGTTAAGAGAGGCTGTAAATGCTATCTATTATCCACTTTTAGAGGAGCTTATTCGCCAAATAGATGATCTTGCAACCGAATGGAAAGAGATTGCGATGTTGGCAAAAACACACGGTCAACCAGCCTCTCCAACTCGTTTGGGTAAAGAACTCAAGGTTTTTGTTGAGCGTTTAAATACTCAGTTAACGCTTTTAAAGAGTATTCCAAATTCCTCAAAATTTGGAGGTGCTACAGGTAACTTTAATGCTCACCATATTGCCTATCCTAATACGGATTGGAAAGAGTTTGGAAATCATTTTGTAAATGATGTTTTAAAGCTTGATAGAGAGCAAGTTACTACGCAAATTTCTAATTACGATAACCTTGCGGCAATCTTTGATAACTTTAAGCGTATAAATACCATTTTGGTTGATATGTCTCGTGACTTCTGGACATACATCATGATGGAATATTTCAAACAAAAAGTAAAAAAGGGTGAAGTGGGCTCAAGTGCAATGCCGCACAAAGTTAATCCTATCGATTTCGAAAACGCTGAAGGTAATTTGGGCGTTGCGAATGCTCTGTTTGAACATCTCTCAGGAAAATTGCCTATTTCGAGACTACAACGCGATTTAACAGACTCAACAGTATTACGAAATATTGGTGTGCCAATTGCACATACAGTGTTGGCAATCACATCTTTACAGAAAGGCTTAGGAAAGTTGGTTCTCAACGAAAAAGCCATCGCAAACGACTTGGAGAAGAATTGGGCTGTTGTGGCAGAAGGTATTCAAACCATCCTACGCCGAGATGGATATCCTAATCCTTATGAAGCACTTAAAGATCTTACTCGAGGAAACTCTGAAATTACAGAGAAATCGATCTCGAGCTTTATTGATGGGTTAGATGTTTCGGATTCGGTTAAAGAGGAGTTACGTTTAATTACGCCACACAGTTATACTGGAATATAAGTAATTGATTAATAAAAGAATATGAAGGATTTTTTATTATTGCTTAGAAGGTTTGTTCCCCCCTACAAGAAAAACCTGATATTCACTTTTATTTTCAATTCTCTAGCGGCTGTGTTTACGGTCTTTAGTATGGTGGTGTTAATCCCAATACTTGAGATATTATTTGGTATCGCTAAAGATGTTACATCACTTGTCCCTTGGGTATTTAATAAGGAGGCTATTCTTAATAACGCATATTATTATATTACGCTTGCAAAGCATACTCATGGAGTTGGGCTTACACTTATTTACGTAGGTTCATTTTTTGTGTTTGCTACTTTTTTAAAGGTTGGATTCGCATATCTTGGTGCTTATCAGGCTTTTATGATAAGAAACGGTGTAACTCTTGATATTCGAAACATGATGTTTCGTAAAATATTAAGACTACCATTATCATTCTTTTCGGGTGAGCGTAAAGGGGACATTATGGGACGATTAATGGGTGATGTTGGAGAGGTTGAAGGCTCAATAATGTCTTCATTAGATATGTTCCTGAAGAATCCCATCACCATTTTGGTTGTTTTGGGTATGATGTTCTATCTATCTGCTCTATTGACTTTCTTTATCTTAATTATGTTGCCAATTGCTGGTTACGCTATTGGTGCAGTGGGTAAATCTTTGAAAAAAGAGTCCCGAAAAGGTCAACAGAAATTAGGTGCAATCTTGTCTGTTATTGAGGAGTCTTTGAGTGGACTACGAATCATTAAGGCTTTTAATGCTGAGGGACGAATGGGGACTAAATTCTTTCGTGAACTAACAGATTATAAGGATATTAATACTAAGATGATGAGAAGGCGCGAATTGGCTCATCCTCTAAGTGAGTTGCTTGGTACTATTGTGATCATCTTTATTGTTTGGTTTGGAGGTACTTTGGTTATTAATAAACCTGGTGGAATTTCTGGTCCTGAATTCTTAATGTTTATTGGCCTTTTCTATCAAATTATAAATCCTGCAAAAGCATTTGTTAATGCTTTTTATAGTATTCAAAAAGGGATGGCTTCGATGGAGCGTATTGATGCCATTCTTCTAGCTGATGAGAAGATTACCGATGCCCCTAATGCTGTGAAAATGGATTCTCTCAAGAGTAGCGTCGAGTTTAGAAACGTTAGTTTTGCATATGATGAGAAACAGGTGTTGAAAAATGTTTCTGTTTCTATCGAAAAGGGTAAAACTGTGGCTTTAGTGGGACAGTCGGGTAGTGGTAAAACGACATTTGTCGATTTAATACCTCGTTTTCATGATATCGTAATTTCGGGTGGTATTTTTATTGATGAGGTAAATATTAAAGATATTAAACTGCACGATTTAAGAGAGTTAATGGGTAATGTAAACCAAGACGCCATCTTGTTTAACGATACTATCTTTAATAACATCGCATTTGGTGTTGAGAATGCCACGATGGAACAAGTTATTGCAGCGGCTAAGGTTGCTAATGCTCATAACTTTATCATGGAGACTGAAAATGGATACGACACAAATATTGGTGATCGTGGTGGAAAACTATCAGGTGGTCAGCGTCAGAGATTAAGTATAGCACGTGCAATTCTAAAGAATCCTCCAATTTTGATCTTAGATGAAGCTACTTCTGCATTGGATACAGAATCAGAAAGATTAGTACAAGACGCATTAGAACGCCTAATGGAGAACAGAACTTCGATAGTTATTGCTCATAGACTCTCAACTGTTAGAAATGCCGATTTGATATGTGTTTTTCACGAAGGAGAAATTGTGGAGCGAGGAACACATGATGAGCTAATTACTTTAGATGGAACTTATAAAAAGCTTCATAGTTTACAGATGAGATAGTGAATTATGGTTATTATATCTAACAAAAAAGCCCTCTTGTGAGGGCTTTTTTGTTAGATAATTTGCTGATTCTAGAAATTTGAAATTACATCAGCTAAGTGAATCGTTTTGATTGGTAGATTCTGTTTGTCAATATAACTTTGATAATTGAGAAGACACGATGCATCTGCCGAAACGATGTACTCGGCGCCGGTCTTAAGCGCGTTTTCAACCTTTTGACTAACCATAGCTGTTGATATAGGTACATATTTAACCATAAAGGTGCCTCCAAAGCCACAGCAAACATCTGTATCTGCCATTTCAATCAACTCAAGTCCCTTAACATTGTCAAGGAGTTTTCGAGGCTCCTCTTTTATTTTATAGTCTCTCAACGCACTACATGAATCATGGTAGGTTACTTTATGAGGAAATGAGGCTCCAAAATTGCTTTTACCTAACTTATTAACTAAAAAATCGGTTAACTCAAAAACGTTGTTAGTGAGTCGTTCACACTCATTAAGCATTTTTAAATCATCCTCAAATAGTTTTGAGTAGCTGTTCTTTATATAGCCTGCGCATGATGCCGATGGCGAAACAATTGGATTGTCGTTTGGGAAATCTTTTATGAATTTTTCTGCTAATTTCCGAGCATCTTTCCAATAGCCACTATTAAATGATGGTTGCCCGCAGCACGTTTGCTCTGGATTATAATTTACACTTAAATCCAGCGATTCAAGTATTTTTACAACATTCCATGCTGTTTTAGGATATAACTGATCTATAAAACAGGGTATAAAAAGATCTACTTTCATTTATTTATCTAAACATTAAAATTTAATACCTAATCCAGCACGCACATTGATCCCATGTGTTGGATATTCGTTCCATTTATAATAATCGGAGGCAATTAAATTATAAATACCTCCAAAAAACATCCAACGTTGGTTATAGTGATACTCTCCGTTAATGCTAATATCAAGAGCCTGTTTGAGCGTTTTCTCATCTAATGTCGTAGGATCAAAAGCATATCGTTTCCCGATAGAGGTCACGTTTGCATTAATTATCAAACCTTCTAGAGGACGAATAGTTGATTTTAATCCAAACTCAAGTTGTGGTTTATGCCAAGCTTGTGGTTGGTAGGATAGGTTGTATTGGTTATATGAACCAAACAAAATGAAATCTAAGTTGTCGGTAGGTTTAACCACAAACTCTCCTATTAAATTGAGTAATTTACCATCATCATAAACAACATCAAAGCGATTTGAGTAGTCAAATAGTTGGGTCATCGTTGTGTTTGTTGGGTCAGTAGTTCGATAAAGCTTATTTACAAAGAAGTGCTCATCGGTGAATGAAGAGTAGCTTGCTTCAACTAAAAAGGAGGTTTTAGAACTAAAATTTCCTTTCAGTCCACCAAACATCCTTAACCCATAAAAACTGCTTTTAACAGATAAATCGGGCGCTACGTAGTAGTTTTCGTATGCAACATCTTTGTATTTATTAACATTAAGTTTACTAGACAAACCTCCATAAGCCGTTATAATATCTTCTGCAAGATTTAGGTTTGCCAATAGATGTGGACCAATTTTGAATCCTTTCTCATCTAGATCACCTGTTTGATTGTAAATGTTTAAACCCACTTGAATATCCATGTGGCTAAAGATAAATCCAACTCTAGGCATTAAGGTAACTGTAGCTCTATTTCCCGAAACGTAGTTGTATTGGGGATAGGTTGATGTGGATGTGTTTAACATATTAACATCAATGGTTGCTAATCCCAACAGATACATACTTTCTTGGTTGTGGCGGTAACTTCCATCTAAAAATATGGATGTTTCACCTACGCTATATTTATTACCATAGTTTGAAAAGGTAAAGCCTCCTGTGTAAGAGTCATCTTTTTCTTGTCCTGCAAAGGATTGTAAGTTTATGGCAGCTTCAAAATTACTGTGGTATTGGCTTGATCCTTCTGCGAGAGAAGCACCTGAAGTACTATCAGATGAGCCACTGTTTAAATAGTAATAGCTTGCAGGGTTTATGTTCTCAAGCCCGTAATATTCAACTCCAGTTCGGTTATATTTTATATCAAATCCGATAGTTTTATTTTTAATGAATCGACGGGCACTAAAGCCTAAATTAGTATTGCTGTGTGGGGCATCAACAAGTGTGTCGTTCGATAGTTTAAGTGTACCAAATGAACTAAGGTGATCAAAATTTAGTCCTACTGCATATTTGTCCGATTGGTAGATGTTATAGTAAAGTTCACCAAAAATGGTGGAGTAGGTGCCTGCTCCAAATTTAATTAACGTTTTCTCAGGATAAAAGATGCGCTCTTTAGCCATTGTTGCCGCAGAGATTGGCTGTGTTACAAATTCAGATTCATATCTTTTTGCATTGATTTTGTATTCAAATGTAGGCTTTGCAGATGTGGTGTCGTCAATTTGGGGTGAAACTGATATTTTTGTTGCTTCTGCAACTGCGGGAGTATATTGACTTACCACTTTAACATCTTTATTAATAGACTCTTGTGCATAACTATTAGAGAAAATAGCAAAAGCAAACATATATAGTGAAACTCTCTTCATTGGAATCATTTTTACTTTTTTTGATAAATAAGTTATTTGCGACTTTTTAGTTGTTCTCTATTGAAAAATTCGATTTTGGCTTAGGCTTTTGTTGAGCATCAGCTATTCTTTTTAATCGTTCATCAACCAAACTCATTATATCATCATTTGTCCCTTTATAATTGGCTTTTACACTCTCAAGATATTGTTGTGCCTGTAGGTTTTCTTTACGAGTGAGATAGATATCGCTTAACAACACAAAGCTCCGTGCCAACCAATATTGGTGAGGTGTACCTTTTTTAGCAAAATCAAATACTTCGGCTTCAGCTTTGTCGTAATCTCCTTTTTCGTAAAGCGCTTGTGCAATCCAATATTTTGCTTCGGCTCCTTGTGTGGTTGCAACATTTGTTGCTAAACTCTTAAATTCAACTAAGGCTTGTTCTGTTTTTTGCAAGTTTTTATACGCTATTGCCTTAATATATTGGGCTTCACGGGTAATTTCCGGTTCTAGTTTGCCAAGTTTTAAGGTTTTGTCTGCTGCAACAATAGCTTCTTCATCTTGGTTTGTTTTTGCATAACATTGCATTTCACCAATCTGACCTGCTCTTCTGTTTTCGTCAACTTCGGCTTCAAGTACTAATCTTGTATAAAGAGGAAGCGCTTCGTTATATGATTTATTTTCATAAAGATAAGTAGCAGAGTTTATTAATGCCTCTTCAGTAAAGTCATTTTTACCTCTCAACAAAACGACTTTGTAATCTTCATACGCTTCGGCTTTAGCACCTGCTCTGTACAAGCAATCAGCTTTGTAAAAGTGTGCATTAAGAGAGTATTTCCCTTCGGGAAAGCTGTTTAAGTAATTTTGTAAATTCTTGATAGCTAAATCACATTTTCCGGCCATATAATTCTTTTCGGCCGAGATGTAACTTAATGAGTCTTGCTCGCTTACTTCAATTTTTACATACGATCCTAAAGATTTAGTGTAAGCATAATAACTCTCTAAATCGCCTTTTTCGACATAGATGTTGCGAATACCAGCTAAGGCTTCGTCCGACTCTTGAGATCCGGGATATTCGTTTACTACGCGTTTGAAATAGAGTAGGGAGTTATCGTATTCACCATTGTTATAATAGACTAACCCAAGCTGTTGCAACGATTTTTTTGCATAACCGCTTTGTGGATATCTCTCTTTAACCGTTTTGTATCGTTTTATTGCTTCTGGTAAATTGTTTAGTTCAACATAACTTCTTGCTGACTCAAATAGTGCGTCGTCAACATAACTGGAAGATGGATAGTTGGTTATTAATTCGTTTAATGCACTTATTTTTTGCTCAGGCTTTTTCATAACTCCGAGGGTTATACCCTTTTGAAATTGTGCATAGTCGGGTAAACTCAATCCATTTTTAATCGCACTATTGTAGTTTTGCAAAGCCAAATCAAATTCTCTCTCCACAAAGTAGCAATCTCCTATTCGGTTATAGGTGTCGGCAGTAATAGCATTAGGTGTAGATGGAGCTACACTCAAATATTTTCTGAACCATTGATTTGCATTGGTATAATCTTTTTGATTAAAATAGGCATAGGCAATATTGTAATGGGCATTCGCAAATTCGGTGGTTCCATACGATCCAGGAGTTGTGAGGAAAGTCGTATAATCAGAGATTGCATCTTGATATGCTCCGAGTTTATACTTAATTTCACCACGCCAGTAGAGTGCTTTAACTTTAAGTGTTTTATTATAGTCGGGATATTTAAGACTGTAATCCAACATTTTAATGGCATCGTTTAGCTCCATATCGTTGTAGAGTTGCAAGCCTCTATAATAGGCAACCCTTTGGATTGAACGATAAACATTCGCATCTTTCTTTCCAATTTTTTCCAACGATTCAATGGCCATTGGGTAGTTTTTCGTACTTAAGAATGTCTTACTCAAATAGTCGTAAGCTTCATCGATGTGACTACTTTTAGGATATCGTGTAATAAAATTTGTAAATGAGGAGATAATATCGTTAAATGGCGAAATTGATAAGTCGTAATCCAATTTAATGGTTGTAAATGCAGCTTCTTCTTCAATTTTTGGATCAAATTGATATTTTGATGCTGCTTCGAAGGCAACTCTTGCTCGTTTTTTATCGTTAGATTTCAAATAGCAATCTCCTAAATAAAAGAGCGCATATTGCGACATAATATCTTGTTCTGTTGTAACTTGTGAGAGATATTCAGCCGCTTTAGTATAATCTTTAATAGCATAATAGCTATATCCAATATGGAAATAATCTTCGCGTGTTACCTCATTTGGGGAACTCATGACCATATCAAAGAATTCAATGGCTTTACTATACTGCTTTTTTTGATAGTGTGCTCCACCTAAAACCCTTGCCATATCAATTTTGCGTGCTTTGGATGACGACTCTAAGAGTGGTTCACCAAATTCAATGGCTTTATCATACTCTTTTTGTAAAAAGTATATTTGAGCAATGTAATATGGTATAACTGGCTTAAACGCAGGATCATTTTTGATCTTATTAAAACCATCTAGCGCTGTCTGATAATTACCTTTCTTGTATTGCAGATGAGAGAAATAATAGATCGCAGCGTTTTGATATTCACTCGATTGATCTTTTATTTTGGAGAAAAATGTTAACGCTTCTTCGTCATTTTCAGAGGCAAAATGTGCATATCCTGTCTTAAAAAAGTAAGTTGTACGATCTTTATATTCCAAATTTGATGGTTTTACCTTTTGATACCATCTGATGGCTTGACGATACTTATTTTTATCACTATTGATCTCACCAAGTCTAAAATAGGCGTACTGTACTTTTCCGCTTTCAGGGTGATGTTCGATGAAATCGATAAAGAGAGATTCTGCATCGTTGTTAGTGAGCATTTTAGCCGATTGTGCATGAAAATATTCTGCTTCAGCTATTAGGGTTGTGGTGTTTCCCTCATTTTCTTTAAGAAACGTGGCAAAATATTGACGAGCAGAGCCATATCGTCCCTCTTCATAGAATTTTAAACCTTGTTGAAATCTTAAATCCGTCGATTCAAAGGCTATACTCTTTTGCGAAAATGTGGAAGTCGTTATAAATAAGGTGCAAAAAAGTAAAATTAAAACAGGTTGTTTAACCATATTTCTGAATATTTATTGTTGTTAGTTGTTAAATCTTTTATGTTACACTTTTAACGCGCTAAAGATAAAAAAACAGATTGCACTATTCTTATTTTCATTTGAAATAATTGATATTATTGACTAATTAAATTCAAATAAAATAAATTTAACGCATTATATTTACGCAAAATTCTTTTACAATTGTAAAATATGGATAGTAATACAAATTCTGTTGTTGTTGAGATAAAAAATGGTAAGATTATTCAACGTGATCAAATCGTTTTAAAAGATATTGATTTAACGATTAAAAGTGGCGAATTAGTATATCTTACCGGAAAAGTTGGAAGTGGTAAATCAACTTTGCTAAAATCTCTCTATTCCGAACTTCCAATTGAGGCTGATGTTGCAACGGCTGTGGGGTATGATTTGATGAAGATAAAAGAGAGTCAAATTCCAATGCTTAGACGAAAGATGGGTATTGTATTTCAAGATTTTCAGCTTTTAAGTGACCGATCGGTATATGATAATTTAGCATTTGTATTGCGTGCAACAGGTTGGACTGTTAAAAAAGATATTGATAAGCAGATTAGAGAGGTGTTGTTGGTTGTTGATATGGTGCACAAAGGTAGTGCAATGCCTCATCAGCTAAGTGGCGGCGAGCAGCAACGAATTGGGATTGCCAGAGCATTGCTAAATGAACCTGAATTAATTTTGGCCGACGAACCTACGGGGCACTTAGATCCTGAAACGGCAGACGAACTGGTTGCTTTGTTGAGTCATATTGCACGAAGTTCTAAAACCGTCATTATGGCCACTCATAATTACTCTTTAATAAAGAAATATCACGGCAAAACAATACGTTGCCAAGATGCAAAAGTCTATGAAATAACCTCGCAGGAGATTGATTTTACTTCGCTGAGTAATGAGCTGTAGTGAAGATTATATGTGAATATATCCTTCAAAAACAAAAGTAGCAGGGCCGGTTAGCCAGATATTCTCAACCTTTCCATTGTTTGGAGATTGAAAAGAGACATTAAGCTCTCCTCCTAAAACTTCTATCTGTAAATCTTTTGAAGTAGAAAGGTGCAGATGAGAGGCAATTGAACTTGCCACAACTCCTGTTCCGCATGAAAGAGTTTCATCTTCTACCCCTCGTTCAAAGGTTCGAACTTTAATTTTATTCTCGTCAATTCTTGATACAAAGTTTACGTTTGTTCCACCCGGTTGAAAAGGTTCTGACCAACGGATTGCTTTTCCTTCGTTATAAACTGAAATTTTGTCAATGTCGTCTGTAAATCTGACAAAATGTGGTGATCCGGTATTTAAGAAGAAGTCGTTGCCTGTTTTTTCAATTAATGTAACATCAGACATCTTTAAGCTAACAACACCGTTATTATATCTAGCTTCGTGCAGCCCATCCACCGCATCAAACGTGAAATACTGAGGGTTAATGATTAAGTTGCTGTTAACGGCAAATGCTGCAATACATCTTCCACCGTTACCACACATTGATCCCTCTTTTCCATCGCTATTAAAATAGCGCATCTTAAAGCTTGTGTTAATACTGTTTTCGAGTAGCATTAATCCGTCGGCACCTATGCCAAAACGTCTGTTACACAATTTATTAACTAATGTTACGTTGTTAGAATCAAACAACTCATCACGGTTATCTATGATGATGAAATCATTACCTGTACCCTGATATTTTGAGAACTTGATTTTCATACAATTACAGCTTTTTTTTGAAACATAAAATTACTCGATATGTTCTAATATTAAAGTTAACATTCGTTAATCTTTTAGTTAATCTTGATGAGTCTGCGCTTTTGGGTACAAGGTTTGACATTTCAATGATTATCTTAGTCGTTGAATTTATTTTTAAAACTTTAGATTATGAATTATAAAAAGCTTTTAGTTCCTATTGTTTTTTCATCAGTAGGTTCAATTTTGGGAATATTGCTTTATGTGACATTTGTTCCTCAAAAACAGGAAATTATTACACTACAGGCAAAGTCGGAAACGCCTGTTAAGTTTGCCTCTCAGAATTTTGGCGTTGGAACCCTTGATTTTACTGCTGCAGCAGAGATGTCGGTGAATGCGGTTGTTCACGTCAAAATAATGGCTAATGTGAATAGTGGTGGTACGACTTATGGGAATCCATTTTTTGACTTTTTCTTTGGTCCTCAGATGATGCCTCCTCAGCAAGAGAGTGGGCCTCAGGTAGTAGGTGCAGGTTCAGGTGTCATTATTAGCAGCGATGGGTATATCGTTACTAATAATCATGTAGTTGATGGAGCCGATCAACTGGAAGTTATTTTAAACGACAAAAGATCTTTCAAAGCTAAGTTGATAGGTGCAGATCCAACAACTGATATTGCTTTAATTAAAATTGAAGGACGCGATTTTCCAACATTATCTTTTGGTAATTCTGATGATATTAAGGTTGGAGAGTGGGTTTTAGCTGTCGGTAACCCATTCAATTTAACATCCACTGTTACTGCAGGCATTGTTAGTGCTAAGTCTAGAAGTATAAATATAATATCCAACAATTCACAACCAATGGGTATTGAGTCGTTTATTCAAACAGACGCAGCTGTGAACCCAGGAAATAGTGGTGGAGCACTTGTTAATACAAGGGGCGAATTAATAGGAGTTAATACTGCTATTGCTTCAAAAACCGGAAGTTATAGTGGTTATTCGTTTGCTGTTCCAAGTAGCATTGTTAAAAAGGTTGTATCTGATTTAAAAGAGTTTGGACAAGTGCAACGTGCTATGTTGGGTGTACAAATTAGAGATATAAACTCTGAATTAGCATCGAAATTGAACATTGATAAGCTCGAAGGTGTTTATGTAGAAGGTGTGGTTGAAGGTGGTGCCGCATCGGAAGGAGGAGTTGAAAAAGGTGATATCATTTTGAAGGTTGAAGGAGAAGATGTTAACTCAGCGCCACAGCTTCAAGAGAAGATCGGAAAGCATCGTCCCGGCGATAAAATTGAAATTCTTATTAAAAGAGGCGATAAATTGAAACAATTAAAGGTAGTCTTACGTAATGTGAACGGAACTTCGTCGATCATTAAAGCGGATGAGATAAATTTACTTCTTGGCGCCGATTTTGTAAAGCCTTCAGACATAGAGTTGAGTTCACTTCGTTTGAGTAACGGATTGAAAGTTCAATCATTAAAAGATGGGAAATTAAAACAGAATGGAGTAAGAGAGGGTTTTATAATCGTCAAAGCAAATAGAGTTTCGGTTGAAACGATCGAAGATTTAAAGAAAGTTATTAATTCAGGTGAGGAGGGATTATTTTTAACAGGTGTATATCCAAACGGTAAAGTAGTATATTATGCGATTAATTTGGCAGATTAACTATTTGCAAAATTGTTGGATGGAAATTTGAAAATTTTATCTATCTTTGCGCCCTAATTCGCAAAATTGTATGAGACAGCTTAAGATAACGAAATCAATTACCAACAGAGAGAGTCAGTCACTTGACAAGTATTTACAAGAGATTGGACGTGAGGAGCTTATCTCCGTTGACGAAGAGGTAGAGTTAGCACAAAAGATTCGTTTGGGCGACCAAGCAGCTCTTGAAAAGCTTACACGTGCCAATTTGCGTTTTGTGGTGTCTGTTGCAAAACAGTATCAAAATCAAGGATTGAGTCTTCCTGACTTGATCAACGAAGGCAACTTAGGGCTTATAAAGGCTGCTGAGAAGTTTGACGAAACAAGAGGTTTTAAATTCATCTCTTATGCCGTATGGTGGATTAGACAATCTATTCTTCAGGCTTTGGCTGAACAATCGCGTATTGTGCGTCTTCCGTTAAATCAGGTTGGTACAATTAACAAGATTAATAAGGCTTTACAAAAGTTTGAACAAGAGTTTGAACGACGTCCTTCTCCGGAGGAGATTGCAGATCAGCTTGAATTGCCAGTTGAGAAGGTGGCTGATTCTATGCGTGTTCAGGGACGTCAAATCTCTGTAGATGCGCCTTTTGTTGAGGGTGAAGATAATAGTTTACTTGACGTTCTTGTAAATAGCGACTCTCCAAATGCCGATAGAGTATTGATCAATGAGTCGTTGTCTAAGGAGATCAGTCGTGCTCTTGCAACATTAACCGAAAGAGAAAGTGATATCATTAGACTTTTCTTTGGAATTGGATGCCAAGAGATGACACTTGAAGAGATCGGTGAGAAGTTTCAATTAACGCGTGAGCGTGTTAGACAGATAAAAGAGAAGGCTATTCGTAGATTAAGAAGCAATTCGAGAAGCAAATTGTTAAAGGGTTATTTAGGATAGATTTTTTAAATAGATTAAGAAAAAGGGGGTTAATAGCTCCCTTTTTTATTTAGTTTTGAGCAGTTCTTCTAGTTTAAACATCTCATTTCTCAGTTGTGCAGCAGTCATAAAATCAAGCTCTTTTGCTGCTTTTTGCATCTCCGATTTTGTGCGTGCAATGAGTTTTGTTAATTCACTCTGCGACATATATTTTTCTACCGGGTCAGCGGCAATATCATCCATAATATCGGTCTCAATATAAGTGCCCGGTTCAACTTTTGAAATTAAGTGCGTGTTGAGGTCTTTCTTAATTTGTGTTGGTGTGATATTGTGCTCAATATTGTATTTAATTTGCTTCTCTCTTCGTCTATTGGTTGAATCTATGGTCTCTTGCATCGATTTTGTAATGATATCTGCATACATAATAACCTTACCGTTTACATTTCGTGCAGCTCTACCTGAGGTCTGAATAAGAGCTCTAGTAGATCTTAAGAAACCCTCTTTATCGGCATCCAGAATTGCAACCAGTGAAACTTCGGGTAGGTCTAATCCTTCACGAAGTAGGTTAACTCCAATTAATACATCAAAGGTTCCTTTTCTCAAATTGCTTAATATTTCAACTCTATCAAGGGTGTCAACATCTGAGTGAATGTATTCGCACTTAACATTCATCTTTTTTAGATATTTAGCTAACTCTTCGGCCATTCTTTTCGTTAGAGTTGTCACAAGAGTTCGCTCTTTTAGCTCAATTCGACTTTGAATTTCTACTAATAGATCATCTATCTGATTAAGACTTGGCCTTACTTCAATGATTGGATCAAGAAGTCCTGTGGGTCTTATTACTTGCTCAACAATAACACCTTCGCACTTTTCAAGTTCATAGTCTGCTGGCGTTGCACTTACGTAAATAACTTGATTTTGAATAGTTTCAAACTCATCAAATTTAAGTGGCCTATTGTCAATGGCAGCAGGTAATCTAAACCCATGTTCTACAAGGTTGATTTTTCGAGAGTAATCCCCACCATACATTGCTTTAATTTGAGAGATAGTGACGTGACTCTCATCTATAACCATTAAAAAATCTTTGGGAAAAAAGTCTAGAAGACAGAATGGTCGTGATCCGGGAGATCGTCCATCAAAATAGCGTGAGTAGTTTTCAATTCCCGAGCAGTAACCAAGCTCTTTTATCATTTCGATGTCGTAATTGACGCGCTCCTCAAGACGTTTGGCTTCTACGGTTTTACCAGATTCTTTAAGTAGTGCAACTTGAATTCCCAAATCGAGTTGAATCTCGGTTAATGCTTGATGGGTTTTATCCTGATTAGTTATGAATATATTTGCTGGAAATATCGTGGCAATATCAAGTTCATTTGTCCTTTTACCCGATATGGGGTTGATCACTTCAATTTTATCAATCTCTTCTCCCCAAAATATTACTCTATAGGCTTCATCAACGTATGCAAGAAAGAGATCAACGGTGTCACCTTTTACTCTGAAATTGCCACGTTTAAACTCTATATCGTTTCTTTTATATTGTGCTGATGTTAGCGAGCGCAAGAAGTGGTTGCGGCTCATTCGTTGTCCTTTTTCGATGTTGATGATTCCATTGTGGAAATCTTCGGGATTACCAATACCGTAGATACAAGAAACGGATGAAACAACAATGATATCTTTCCTGCCAGATAGGAGAGCCGATGTTGCGCTTAAACGGAGCTTCTCTAGTTCATCATTTATCGCCAAATCTTTTTCAATATAGGTGTCTGTAACGGGTAAATAAGCCTCTGGTTGATAGTAGTCGTAGTACGACACAAAATACTCAACAGCATTGTTTGGAAAGAATGTTTTAAACTCGCTATAGAGTTGTGCTGCCAGTGTCTTGTTGTGTGATAAAATTAAGGTTGGTTTGTTAACCTGATTTATAACATTGGCAACCGTAAACGTTTTACCAGAACCTGTAACCCCTAGCAGTGTTTGGTATTTGTCGCCCGAGTTAATGGCTCGTACCAAACTATTAATAGCTTCGGGCTGGTCGCCAGTGGGTTTATATTTTGAAGTTATCTGGAATTCCATGACACAGAGTTGGGGATAAATAAAAAAGGCCCGTTAAACGAGCCCTTTTTGTTATCTATTTCTATTCGTTTTATTGAATTTTCTAGCGCTCTTGGTCTTTTTATAAGTCATACTCTTTCGAGTTTTCAAGTAACTCTTTCTGTTGTATTTAAATTGGTTTCTGAAATCACTTTCAGCAATTGTATAGCAAAAGCCAACGGTACCAGTCCAAAAGATATCGAAGGAACCCTCCGTTTTAACAACTTGACCACTTCCAAGCTCGCCTGAATCCCACTCTTCATGTGCATCAAGCATATCTGTAAAAGGTAGGCCACAAAGCCACTCAATGTTACAAGAAAACTTCTTATTAATGTAATAATTTAACCCTCCTCCAAAAGTAGCTATAGGAGCAATAGAAAAGCCATCGGTTGTGTGCCAAGTGTCGCCAACAGGAGCAAAATATCCATTGCCTTCACCAAAGGTCTCAGTGGCATTAAATGCGATTATACCTAATTCTCCAACGATATAGGGCTTGAACATACGTTGCTTATAGTAGCCATATATTAAAGGAATTGGATGAAAAGATGCCCCTACTTGAAATGTTGTATATGTATTTGTAAACTCAGAAAAGACTAACCCTGAAGTCGGTTCAATTTGTGTCCCTGACATTATACCTCCACCAAGATCAATTCTTGCTGAAAGGTATTCTAACATTTCACGTTCAACAGTTAGACCACCAGAGAAATTTATGGGTCTTTCATTTACTAAATCGCCAAAAAACCAATTGATACCTAACTTTGGAGTAATCGATAACCCTTTGAGTACAGGGTATTTCACGTATCGCGATCTTTGCCCGTTAGTGGTAGGCAAAAATGAAATTAATAACAAGGATAAAAGAAATACTCGTATAAGGTTTCGCATTTAGTCTTTATTTATTTCAATGCAATAAATTTTCACTTGATTCAAATGTAAATGATTGTTCTACTTGAATTAACGGCAAATATGGCAAAAGATTTTTTTAATCCAAAACAATATAAACAATTTTTTACAATTTTGATCGAATAGTTTTGCATTTTTAACAAGTTTGGGCTCAATTTGTTTAATCCATATTTAAAATAGTTCATTTATAAAATAAAAAATCATAAGAATTGTATTGTCCTTACAATAGAAAGATAATGTTTTTTAACTTTGCACCGTTTTTAAAATTCTATATTCATTTTATTATGGTTCTTTTCTTTGAAGGAAATTCGGGTGGGTTACTTGCAGTTGGCTCTAAGGCATCTTTAACTCAAAATGAGATTGAGAAATTAGAGTGGCTTTTTGATGGTGCAAAAGTTTCAAAAAACAGTTCATTCGTTGATACTTTTGTGGGTCCGCGTAAGGAGATGATTACTCCATGGAGTACCAATGCCGTTGAAATAACTCAAAATATGGGTATTCAGGGAATTGAGAGAATTGAGGAGTTTTTTAAAGTGAAGGGCGAAGAGGCAACTTTTGACCCAATGTTACAGAGACTTTATAAGGGTTTGGACGACTCAATTTTTGCTATTAATAAGAGTCCTGAACCAATTGTTTATATTGATGATATTGCAAGTTATAATCAAAAAGAGGGCTTGGCTTTAAGTGGAGATGAGATTGCTTATTTGGAGTCTTTAACCGTTAAGTTCGGTCGTAAATTGACTGATGGTGAGGTTTTTGGATTTTCTCAAGTAAATTCGGAACACTGCCGTCATAAAATCTTTAATGGTCAATTTATAATTGATGGAGAAGTTAAAGAGAGCTCATTATTTGGATTAATTAAGAAGACATCAAAAGAGAACCATAACTATTTGGTTTCGGCTTACAAAGATAATGTTGCGTTTGTGAAGGGTGCAGAGATGGAGCAATTTGCGCCTAAATCTCACGATAAACCTGATTTTTTTGCTGTAAAGAAAATTGATTCGGTGCTTTCGATGAAGGCAGAAACACATAACTTTCCTACCACAGTCGAGCCATTTAATGGTGCAGCTACTGGTTCGGGTGGTGAAATTCGTGATCGTTTGGCTGGGGGTAAAGCATCGCTTCCTTTAGCTGGAACAGCTGTTTATATGACCTCTTATTCTCGATTAGAAGAGGGACGTGCGTGGGAAAGTGCAACTCCTGCTCGTGATTGGTTATATCAAACTCCAAGTCAGATATTAATTAAGGCTTCAAACGGAGCGAGCGATTTTGGAAATAAATTTGGCCAGCCTCTTATTTGTGGTTCCGTTTTAACGTTTGAGCATTTTGAAAATTATAAAAAGTTTGGATTCGACAAAGTAATTATGCTAGCGGGTGGTATCGGTTTTGGTAACTCTCGTGATGCATTAAAAGATGAACCTGCTGTTGGCGATAAAGTAGTTGTTTTAGGTGGCGATAATTATCGAATTGGAATGGGTGGTGGTGCAGTTTCTTCAGTAGCTACTGGTGAGTTTGCCAATGCTATTGAGTTAAATGCAGTTCAGCGTTCAAATCCTGAAATGCAGAAGCGTGCCATGAACGCTATTCGAGCCATGGCCGAGGCTGATGTCAACCCAATTGTAAGTATTCACGACCATGGTGCTGGTGGTCACTTAAACTGCTTATCTGAGCTTGTAGAGGCTACTGGAGGTAATATTTATTTGGATAAATTACCGATTGGAGATCCTACTTTATCTGCTAGAGAGATTGTTGGTAATGAGTCGCAGGAGCGTATGGGATTAGTTATCAAAGAGAAAGATGTTGATACCCTTAAACGTGTAGCAGATCGTGAGCGTTCGCCAATGTATGTTGTCGGAGAGACCACGGGCGATATGCGTTTCTGTTTTAAAGATAGTCAAGGTAATAAGCCAATTGATTGGACACTTCATGATATGTTTGGAAATCCTCCAAAACTTATCATTACCGACGAAACGGTTGAAGAGAGTTATAAAGAGATTTCAATTGATGAAAATAAAATTGAGGAGTATTTAAATAGTGTTCTTCAGCTTGAGAGTGTGGCATGTAAAGATTGGTTAACAAATAAAGTTGACCGTTCGGTTACAGGTAAAGTGGCTAAGCAGCAAACCTCTGGAGAGATACAGTTACCGCTTAATAATTTAGGTGCTTGTGCACTTGATTATACAGGAAAAGTTGGTTTGGCAACCTCTATTGGTCATGCACCAGCAGCAACTATGATTAATGCTGCAGATGGTTCGGTACTTGCTGTGGCTGAGTCGCTTACAAATATTGTTTGGGCACCACTTTCTCATGGCTTAAAAGGTGTATCGCTTAGCGCCAACTGGATGTGGCCATGTAAAAATAAGGGTGAAGATGCTCGTCTGTACAGCGCAGTTGAAGCAGTTAGTGATTTTGCGTGTGAGTTAGGAATCAATATTCCAACAGGAAAAGATTCTCTTTCAATGACTCAAAAATATCCTAATGGCGATGTTGTTTTATCACCAGGAACTGTTATTATTTCTGCTGCAGCTGAGGTTAGCGATGTTCGTAAAATTGTTGAGCCAACAATCGTAAAAGATACCAATTCTATCCTATTACATATTGATTTCTCTTTTGATGCACCAAAACTAGGAGGAAGTTCATTCTCTCAAATAGTTAATACTTTGGGTACTGAGGTTCCTGAAATTGGTGATGTGGATTATTTCAAGTGTGCATTTGATGCTGTTCAGAAGTTGATTGACAAAGGTTTGGTTTTGGCTGGTCACGATATCTCGGCTGGCGGTATGATTACAACTTTGCTTGAGATGAACTTTGGTAATAAAGATTGGGGATTATCAGTTGATTTGTCGGGTATTACTGAGGAGTCGCTTGTTAAAACTTTATTTAGTGAGAATCCAGGTGTGATAATTCAAGTCGCTAGTCTTAAGGGCGTTGAGAAGATATTAACTGATTTAGGTGTTTGTTTCTCGGTTATTGGTTCACCAATTCAAAGCAGAGAGCTTAATATCAAAAAAGGCAATCGCACATTAAATCTTTCTATAGACAAGTTAAGAGATGTGTGGTATAAGACTTCATATCTTCTTGATAAACAGCAGTCAACAAGCAAATTAGCATTAGAGAGAGCTACAGAATATAAGAATCAGAAATTGTGGTATAAATTCCCTGCTGATTTCCAAGGTACTCTTAAATCACTTGGTCTTTCAATGGAAGGTCGTGGTCAGAGCGGTGTTAAAGCGGCTATAATTAGAGAAAAAGGGGTGAATGGCGATCGCGAGATGGCTTATTCAATGTTCTTGGCTGGTTTTGATGTGAAAGATGTTCACATGACCGACTTAATTACTGGAAGAGAGACACTTGAAGATATTAATTTCATCGTATTTGTGGGTGGTTTCTCTAACTCCGATGTGTTAGGCTCGGCAAAAGGTTGGGCTGGCGCATTCTTGTATAACGAGAAGGCAAAATTAGCACTCGAAAACTTCTATAAGCGTCCAGATACCTTGAGTTTAGGAGTTTGCAACGGCTGTCAGTTGATGGTTGAGTTGAACCTTCTTTACCCTGAGCAACCAGAACGTATTAAGATGTTACACAACGAAAGTGGTAAGTTTGAGTCTATCTTCTTAACTATGGATATTGCCGAGAATAAGTCGGTGTTATTTAATAATTTAAGTGGTTCAAGATTAGGTGTTTGGGTGGCCCATGGCGAAGGTAAATTTAGTATGCCAAATAGCGAAGAGTCGTACAACATAGTAGGTAAATATAGCTATTCAACCTATCCTGCTAATCCAAACGCTAGTAACTTTAATACAGCTGCTATTTGTTCAAAAGATGGTCGCCATTTAGCGATGATGCCTCACTTGGAGCGTGCAATTTTCCCTTGGCAATGGCCGCACTACGATGCTAAACGCAAAGCAGATGAGGTTTCTCCATGGATTAAAGCATTTGTAAATGCTAAAGAGTGGATTCAAAATCATAAAAAATAAGAGTGAAAGAGTCGTCAAATAGGCGACTCTTTTAGTTTATTGCCTCCAGAGATTGATTATTAGGGAGGTTATTTTATATTTGTGTAAATAAACAATAACGGAGTAATGAATTTAAAATTAAAGAATCCCATCGTTTTTATTGATATAGAGAGCACTGGGTTGAGCGTTTCTGAGGATCGAATCATTGAAATTTGCATCTTAAAGGTTAATCTAGATGGTTCTGAGGAGGTGAAAACTCTTCGCATTAATCCTGAGAAACCCATATCTGCCGAAGCCGAATCGGTTCACGGTATCTCCAATGACGATTTAAAAGATTGTCCCACCTTTAAATCGGTTGCCAAGTCGCTCGCCAAATTCATGGAGGGATGTGATATTGGCGGTTATAACTCTAATAAATTCGATATTCCAATTTTGTCGGAGGAGTTTTTGCGTGCCGATGTCGATATCGACTTAAAAAAGAGAAAATTTGTGGATGTTCAAACTATTTTTCACAAGATGGAGAAGCGCACTCTCGAGGCGGCTTATAAGTTTTATTGCGAAAAAGATTTGTCGAATGCGCATAGTGCAGAGGCCGATGTAAGAGCTACTTACGAGGTTTTAAAGTCGCAACTTGATCGTTATTCGGACTTGGAAAATGATGTTGAGAAACTTTCAGCATTCTCTTCGTTTAACCGAAATGTGGACTTTGCCGGACGTATAGTGTTAGATGATAAAGATCAAGAGATTTTCAATTTTGGAAAGCATAAAGGTCGTCGAGTAGAGGAGGTTTTAGAGACCGATGGCGGCTTTTATGGTTGGATGATGCAGGCAGATTTTCCGCTTGATACCAAACGAACCTTAACGGCCATTAAATTACGCAAGCTGAATCCTAAAAAATAGGTTTTTAAAGATATTTTTGAGTTATGAAGTTTATTTGTATAGGTCGAAATTACAGAGATCATGCTTTGGAGCTTAATAATCAAGTTCCTTCTGAGCCAGTAATTTTTATGAAGCCCGATACGGCTCTTTTGAGAGGAAATTCACCATTTTATATACCTCAGTTTTCTAATGAAGTTCATCATGAAGTTGAGATTCTGGTGAGAATTTGTAAAGTAGGACGGAGTATCGAAGAGCGTTTTGCACATCGATATTACGATGAAATTGGTATTGGTATCGACTTTACTGCTAGAGATTTACAAGATGAGCTAAAAAAGAAGGGATTGCCTTGGGAAAAGGCTAAAGCATTTGATAGTTCGGCTTACGTTAGTGAGTTTTTCCCAAAATCAAAATATTGTGATTTAGCCAATTTGAATTTTGGGTTGAAAATTAATGGGGAGACTAAACAATCGGGGAACACGTCTGAGATGATCTTCACAATAGATCAAATAATCTCTTATGTTTCGCGTTTTTTTACCCTAAAGATTGGAGATATTATTTTTACGGGAACTCCTGCCGGCGTTGGGCGAGTGAACGCGAATGATGTTTTAGAGCTCTTTATTGAAGAGGAGTCAATGGCCATTTGTAAAATAAAGTAGTTGAAATGCTAGATAGTTGCAAGAGTATTAATTTGGGTGGAAAGTTACTTGATGTAACTACACCCATTGTTATGGGCATTATTAATTTAACGCCAGATTCTTTTTATGAGTCTAGTCGAAAAAATAGCATTGTTGATACCATCAAGCATGTTGAAAAAATGGTATCTGAAGGGGCGGAAATTATTGATTGTGGAGCATTTTCTTCAAAGCCCGGAGTCGAATTAATTGATGTTGAGGAGGAGTGGCGACGTTTGGAAACGACATTGATACAAATTCGTAAAACGTTTCCCGAAATTAATTTATCACTCGACACTTATCGGTCAGAAATTGTTAGAAGAGCAAAGGAGAATGCAGATATTCAAATTGTTAACGACATTAGTGGTGGGGCGTGGGATAGTACCATGTTTTCGACTGTTGCGCAACTAAAGGTAGCTTACGTACTCATGCATATTCAAGGTAAGCCAAATACGATGCAACAAATGCCTCATTATGAAAATATTACATCTGAAATAATTTTATCGTTATCTGAAAAGATATTTGAACTGAAATTAATGGGCGTTTGTGATATTATTGTTGATCCAGGATTTGGTTTTGGAAAGAGTTTAGATCATAATTATGAACTTTTAAATAGGATGGGTGATTTTCGTTCTTTTGAATTACCTGTTTTAGTAGGTTTTTCGCGTAAGTCAATGATATATAATCTTCTAGATACGACTCCAGAATTTGCTTTAAATGGTACATCTGCACTACACATGTTGGCTCTTCAAAATGGAGCCAAAATACTAAGGGTACACGATGTAAAAGAGGCTGTTGAGTGTGTGAAGATCTATAATAAATTCACTCAGTTTAACTAAAATGATGGGATTTTTAGAGTTCAGACTCATTGATTTGGTTGATATTGTGGTTGTTGCCATTATTATGTTCCGAATTTATGGAGTTATTAAAGGAACGGTTGCGCACAATATCTTTATAGGATTATTTGCATTCCTTCTTTTTTGGTTGGCCATCAAGACGTTACATATGGAGTTGCTAACCAGTATTCTAAATAACTTTGTAAATGTTGGGGTTTTAGCGCTAATCATTGTATTTCAGCAGGAGATTCGGCGTTTCTTTCTACTTTTGGGTTCGCGCTATAAGATCACAAAAAAGTTTTCGCTTAATAGTCTATTTGCCGATGGCGAAGTGGGGTATAGTGCCGATGTATTGAATGCGATCTCATTGGCATGCAAATCGTTATCGGCATCCAATATAGGTGCTTTAATTATTCTTTCTAAAGGGCAAGATTTAGTTGAGTATGTGGAGACAGGAATCTCGATTCAAGCAAATCTCTCTTCTGAGATATTGAGAACCATTTTTGAGAAGAACACCCCTCTTCACGATGGAGCCGTTATTGTAAAAGGTGATAAAATTTTGTCGGCTTGTTCAATTTTGCCTGTTTCCAAAAACGATGAAGTACCTCAGCAGTTTGGTCTTCGACATAGAGCTGCTTTAGGAATTACCGAGGCTACTGATGCCGTTGCGATCGTTGTTTCGGAGGAGACAGGTAAAATAACACTTTTTAAAGAGAGTGACTTTACAATCATTCAAACACAAAATGATCTTATACACTGTTTAGAAGCTTATTTGATAGATTAGTATCATTTTTTGCTCTAAAATTAATCTGTTATTGATTTTACTTTTTATACATTTGAAAAAAAATATTGTTTATGAAGATATCTGTTGTAGGAACAGGTTATGTTGGATTAGTCACTGGAACGTGTTTTGCTGAGACTGGCGTAAACGTTACCTGTGTTGATGTTAATGTAGATAAAGTTGAAAAGCTAAAGAAGGGTATCATCCCAATTTTTGAACCAGGCTTGGATACTCTTGTAAAACAGAATGTTGAGAAAGGAAGACTCCATTTTACTACAAAAATTGAAGATAGTCTTGAGGGGTGCGATGTGGTATTTATCGCCGTTGGTACGCCTCCTGATGAAGATGGAAGTGCTGATTTGCGTTATGTTCTTGAAGTTGCTAATCAAGTGGGCAAATATATGTCGGGTTATATTGTGGTGGTAACAAAGAGCACTGTGCCAATTGGGACCGCTAAGAAAGTTAAGCAAGCTGTTCAAGATCAATTAAATGCAAGAGGTTTGGATCTGACATTTGATGTTGCTTCAAATCCTGAATTCCTGAAAGAGGGAAGTGCAATAGATGATTTCTTAAAGCCCGATCGTATTGTGGTTGGCGTTGAGAGTGAAAAAGCCCAAGCTGTAATGTCTCGCCTCTATAAACCATTTTTATTGAATGGTCATCCACTGTTGATGATGGACGTTCCATCTGCAGAGATGACTAAATATGCTGCAAACGCCATGTTAGCTACAAAAATTAGTTTTATGAACGATATGGCTAATCTTTGCGAATTGGTTGGTGCTGATATCTCTATGGTGCGTCAAGGCATTGGAACCGATACGCGTATTGGTCATAAATTTATCTATCCGGGCGTTGGATATGGTGGTTCATGCTTTCCTAAAGATGTGAAAGCGATTATTAAAACGGCCGATAGTTATGGTTACTCTTTGCGTTTGCTAAAATCGGTGGAAGATGTAAATAACGATCAGAAACACTTGATGGTTAAGAAGATATTCTCGCTTATGGGAACCAATCTAAAGGGTAAAACCTTTGGCGTATGGGGGTTATCTTTCAAACCAAATACCGATGATATGCGTGAAGCTCCATCTTTGGTAATAATCGAAGAGTTAATTAAGGCTGGCGCACAAGTTCGTGTTTATGATCCAGTTGCGATGCATGAGGCAGAACATTCACTGAAAAATAGTGTTTATTACGCTAAAGATCAGTACGATGCAATTAATAATTGCGATGCTTTGCTACTCGTTACAGAGTGGAGTGAATTTAGAAGTCTTAATTACGAAATTCTTGAAAAACTGCTCAAATCTAAAGTTGTTTTTGATGGACGTAATATTTACGATTCAAAGGAGATGAAAGAGAATGGGTACAAGTATTTTAGTATTGGACGTCAGGCAGTTATATAGTTTTATTGAGCATTAAGAGCTGAAAGGCATAATATATCTTAAATGAAAAGAATTTTAATTACGGGAGGAGCTGGATTTATTGGATCGCATCTTTGTGAGCGTCTTTTGAATGAAGGAAACGAGGTTATCTGTTTAGATAATTATTTTACTGGCAGCAAAGAGAATATCGTCCATCTTTTAGATAATCCTTATTTTGAGCTTATTAGACATGATGTAACTCATCCTTTTTTTATTGAGGTAGATCAAATATATAATATGGCGTGCCCTGCTTCGCCAGTGCATTATCAATACAACCCAATCAAAACAATTAAAACCTCTGTAATGGGTGCTATTAATATGTTGGGATTGGCTAAACGTATAAAAGCTAGAGTGTTACAGGCTTCTACAAGTGAGGTGTACGGAGATCCTCATGTGCATCCGCAGCGTGAAGATTATTGGGGAAATGTTAATCCAATAGGTATTCGTTCGTGCTATGATGAAGGTAAGCGTTGTGCTGAAAGTCTCTTCTTTAGTTATCAACTGCAAAATAATGTGGACATTAAGGTTATTCGTATTTTTAATACCTATGGACCTCGAATGAACCCAAATGATGGTCGCGTAGTTTCTAATTTTGTAGTACAAGCGCTTAGAGGCGAGGATATTACAATTTTTGGAAATGGTATGCAAACACGTAGTTTTCAGTATGTTGATGACTTAGTGGAAGGCACTATCCGTATGATGAACTCGGCGCCTGAATTTGCTGGACCTGTAAATATTGGTAATCCTAACGAGTTTACAATGCTTGAGCTAGCTCAGAATGTACTTGAGTTAACAGGTTCTAAATCTCAATTGGTTTATAAACCACTACCTCAAGACGATCCTACTCAGCGCCAGCCCGATATTTCACTGGCTAAAGAGATGCTAAATGGTTGGGAACCAAAGGTTCAGTTGCGCGAAGGATTGACAAAAACAATTAACTATTTCGATAACTATTTATCTAAATCTAAATAAACGATGAAAGGAATTATTCTAGCAGGTGGATCGGGCACGCGCCTATATCCAGTTACAAAAAGTATCTCAAAACAGATCATTCCGGTTTATGATAAGCCAATGATCTATTACCCGCTTTCTGTTCTTATGTTGGCTGGTATTCGTGAGGTTTTAATCATCTCTACACCACATGATTTACCTCTTTATAAAAACTTGTTTGGAGATGGCTCTCAATTGGGCTTAAAGTTAGAGTTTGCTGAACAACCTTCTCCCGATGGTTTGGCGCAGGCGTTTATAATTGGAGAAAAGTTCATAGGTTCTGATGATGTTTGCTTGGTGCTTGGCGATAATATCTATTATGGTTATGAGTTCTCAAATACACTAGAAGCTGCTGCAAGTTCAGTTAGCGGTGCTACTGTTTTTGGTTATTATGTGAGTGATCCAGAGCGTTACGGCGTTGCGGAGTTTGATGAAACTGGTAAAGTTATCTCACTAGAGGAGAAACCTAAAGCGCCAAAGTCGAATTATGCAGTGACTGGACTCTATTTCTATACAAATGATGTTGTTGCTAAAGCCAAAGGGTTAAAGCCATCGCCAAGAGGAGAACTTGAGATCACGGATCTTAACAGACTCTATTTAGAGGAGGGGCGCTTGAATTTAAAGGTTTTAGGTCGCGGAATGGCTTGGTTAGACACGGGTACGCACGATAGTTTGTTGCAAGCATCGAACTTTATTGCTACCATCGAAAACCGACAAGGTCTTAAAGTGGCTTGTTTGGAGGAGATTGCCTATAAAAAAGGCTTTATCAACAAAGAGCAGTTATTAGAACTCGCTAAGCCGCTGTTGAAAAATGAGTACGGAGCTTATATGGTTCGTATTGCAAATCAGAAATAATAAAAGATACAATAATAATGGAAAATCAATCGTTGCTTAATGATGTAGTAGCAAAAGCTAATGGCTGGCTATCAGGAAATTACGATGCTAATACAAAAGCTGAAGTTAAAGCGCTTTTGGATAAATCGGATAAAACGGAGCTTATCGACTCTTTTTACAGAGATTTAGAGTTTGGAACAGGCGGACTTCGCGGTATTATGGGAGTTGGCTCTAACCGAATGAATATTTATACGGTTGGTGCTGCAACTCAGGGTTTGTCTAACTACTTGAAAGTTCAATTTTCTCATTTAAAGGAGATTGCAGTGGTGATTGGTTACGATTGTCGTAATAATTCGGAGTTGTTTGCCAAATCATCGGCACAAATTTTTGCTGCAAATGGCATTAAAGCCTATCTTTTTGAAGGATTACGTCCAACGCCAGAGATTTCGTTTGCAATTAGAGAGTTAAAGTGCCAAAGTGGTATTGTAATCACGGCATCTCATAACCCTAAAGAGTATAACGGTTACAAGGCTTATTGGGAAGATGGCGGCCAAGTAGTGGTTCCGCATGATGAGAATATCATTGGCGAAGTAATGAAGATTAAGTCAGTAGATGAGATCAAATTCTCGGGTAACGATTCTCTTATCGTTAAGCTTGGCGAAGATATGGATAACAGATTCTTAGCTAGTGTTTTAAATGTATCGTTGAATCGTGATGTTGTTGCAAAGCAAAAGGATCTTAAAATTGTCTATACGCCTATTCACGGAACAGGTGTTAAGTTGATTCCAGCGGCACTTCGTAATCTTGGATTTACCAATATCATCAACATTCCTGAGCAAGATGTGGTAAGTGGCGATTTCCCAACAGTGGTATCTCCAAACCCTGAAGAGCCCGCAGCGCTTGAGATGGCAGTTAAAAAGGCGGCTGAAGTTGATGCGGATATCGTGTTAGCGTCGGATCCGGATGCCGATCGTTTGGGTGTTGCTATTAAAGACGATTCGGGTAAATTTATCCTTGTAAACGGTAATCAAACAGCGATGTTACTTACTTGGTACATGTTAA
Source organism: Breznakibacter sp. (assembly GCA_018055415.1). GTDB lineage: Bacteria > Bacteroidota > Bacteroidia > Bacteroidales > Marinilabiliaceae > JAGPHP01. The sequence goes on from JAGPHP010000007.1 coordinate 30,554, forward strand.
ATGAGTGGAAACGTCAGGGCAAACTTACAGGCAAAGAGTTTATAGTTAAAACAATTGTTACCAGTGAGTTAATTAAGGATATGGCCGTTAAAAGTGGTGTTAAATATTTTGATGTTTACACTGGTTTTAAATGGATTGCTGCTACTATCAGAGAGCTTGAAGGCAAGATGAAATATATTTGCGGAGGCGAAGAGAGTTATGGTTTCTTACCTGGCGATTACGTGAGAGATAAAGATGCCGTGGCTGCGTGTGCTATGATGGCTGAAATTGCAGCGTGGGCTAAAGAGAACAAATTGACTTTGTTTGAATTGCTTCAAAATATCTATTTAGAGTATGGTTTTTCTAAAGAGAAGATGGTTTACATCGTTCGTAAAGGAAAAACAGGTGCTGAAGAGATTGAGCAGTTGATGAAAGATTATCGTAATAATCCTCCAAAAACATTAGCTGGTTCAAAAGTTATTTCGGTTAAAGATTACGATTCGTTAATTGAAACTATTGATGGTAAGCAAGTTAAGATTGAGTTGCCAGTAACATCAAACGTGCTTCAATTCTTCACTGAAGATGGCTCAAAAGTATCTGTTCGCCCTTCAGGAACAGAGCCTAAGATTAAGTTCTATTTTGAGGTAAAAGAGCAATTAGCGGGCAAAAGTGATTTTGTTAATGCAGATAAGAAAGCATCCGAAAAAATTGATAAAATCATTAAAGACTTAGATATTAAGTAGATATAATGTAGTAATACGATAGAAATAGATAGGGTAGGGAAACTTACCCTATTTTTTTTGTGGTTATTACGCAAAGTACCGCAAAGGATAAATCGCAAAGTTTCGCAAAGAGTTAGGTTGTATGAAAATTTCAATTAACGTGAGTTCGATGTAAGTAATTGAAGCGTATTATATGTTTTTGAGACGCCCATTTATGGCGTCTCAAAACCTAACATTTAAACAAAATTCTTTGCGGAACTTTGCGCCTTCCTTTGCGAAACTCTGCGTAATAACTAATATCGAAGCCGAAGGCGAGATCGCAATCCTACTCAAAGAACGTATCACTAAAATTCACGAAGTATAGTTTAGTTTGAGCGCGAGTAATGGCTGTATAAAGCCATTTGAAGTACTCTACGTCCACCATCTCCTCGGTAATATAACCTTGGTCAATAAATATCGATTGCCACTGTCCTCCTTGAGCTTTATGACAAGTTACCGCATAACCAAATTTAACTTGAAGGGCGTTCAAATAGGGGTTTTCTTTACATTTATCCAGCTTGGCGCGATGCGATGTTAAATCGGCATAATCCTCATAAACAGCTTGTTCCAATTGTTGCTGTTGTGTGCGGGTTAGGGATGGCGTGTCGGATTGGAGACTATCTAAAATTAATTTGAGGTCGAGTTCAATATCAGGCTTGTCAATAATAGAGACGGTGGCATTTACAAAACGAAATCCATACATCTCCTCGTGCTTTTTAACTCTAACAACTTTGAGCAAATCGCCGTTGGCAATAAACGACAACTCCTTGTTCTCTTTTGTCCAGAAGTAGTTATTTTTAGTAACCATTAAAATATCGCCATTTGAGAGCTCATCTTCTTTAAATAGAATAGAATTACGCACTCCATTGTTAAAAACGGTAGCTCTTTTGTTGGAACGAGTAATAATCATCGTCTCCTCAATGCCATAATAATCAAAGCTTTGCGTGATTGCTTCAATGAGTTCATCTCCCTTAATATTTATGGCATCCATTTTTGGATTTGCAATGAGTTTTGGAAATTTATCGGTTAGCTCATTTTGCAAAATGGTTCGTAAATTGGTGGCATTCTTGATGATAAGCGACTCCTGTGCTTGTCGAACAACATCGGTAAGTGTTACCCCATAAACACTAGATGAATATTGTTTAAGGTACTCTTTTGATAGCGCATTTGCATCTTTAGATCCAATTGGAGGTAGCTGAGCTGTATCACCAATCAAAACCAGTTTACAATTGTCGTTCCCAAATACATAACTCATTAAGTCGTCGAGCAGATTATAGCGATTTTCGTTCAGGTCGCTTTGCGAGTCGGTGGGAATCATAGAGGCCTCATCGACAAAGAAAACGGCGTTAGATTGCTTGTTGTATTGGATCTTATTTTTGCTACTATCGGTGGCCGATGGCCAATATATTTTACGATGAATGGTCGTTGCCTCCTTGTTCGCGTAGGTTGAAAAAACTTTAGCGGCTCGACCAGTTGGAGCCAGCAGTATGGATGGTTGATGAATAGAATCGAAGAACTGAACGATGGAACTTATTAATTGCGTTTTACCCGTACCAGCAAAGCCCGTTAAGATAAAAATGGCATTATCATCTCTATTATAAAAGAATTTTGAAAGCTCGCTTATTGCAATTGATTGCGAATCTGTTGGTTGAAAGCCAAAATTTGCTAATATTCCATTAGAAATTTCCTCTTGAGTCATAATGTTGTTGTTAATAAGCTGTAAATATCTAAATTTTTTTTATATTTGGTTTGTTAATCTAAACTCCAAAATATATGAAGTTAGCTATTCAGATTATTTTAGCCGTTTTAATTGCTTTTTTAGCCTTTTGGGTGTATAATAGCATACAGCAACCTATTCGCTTTCAAGAGCAGTATGATGTCCGTCAAAAAGCAGTCGTGAAGAGATTAAGCACGATACGTTCAGCACAGATGGCATTTCTTACAGTAAAAGGCCAATATACGGGTAGTTTTGACACTTTAGTTTCCTTTATTAAAACCGAAAAGATTCCATTAATTAAGATGGAAGGTAGTATTTCTGATAGCTTATTAGAAGCGGGAATGACAGAGGTTGAAGCATTAAAAAAAGGAATTATTAAACGTGATACTTTTTATGTGAGTGTTAAAGACTCGTTGTTTAAAGGGTGGAAAAATTTAGATTCCCTAAAATTCGTTCCAACGGTTAAAGATGGATCTAAGTTTGAGCTCGCAGCGGGTTCAATTGTAACTAATGCCGGTTTAGGTGTGAAAGTTCAAGTTTTTGAATGTAAAGTTGCCAATGATGTTTTCCTAAAGGGTTTGGATCGTTCTGAGATTGGGGCGTTAAATGATAGAACTATTAAAATCGAAAAATATCCTGGTTTAAAGGTTGGTTCTTTAACCGAGACAAATAACAATGCTGGTAACTGGGAGTAAACTAATACATGTATAACATCTCATTTTTAGACGAGTCGTTTGATTCTAATATCTCGTCATCCTATTTTTTATCCATCCAAATTACTTTGGATGGTTTTTCTTTTTGTACACTTGATCCGATTAGAAATAGGTTTATTCAATTCTATCATCAAAATTGGGAAGATGGAAATATAGTAAGGACATCGCTTAATACAAAGTGTTTAGATCAGTTTGAGAAAATAATAAACAGTGAATCGCTGTTGGATTTACCTTTTAAAAAGATCTTTCTTCTATATGGAGCCTCTTCGTTTTCACTTGTACCGAGTGTGCTTTTTGCTTCTGGTAATTTGAAGGAGTTGTTTAAACTTACACACCCTTTTGATGAGAATTGCCAATTGCTTTTTACAAAGGTTCGATTAACAGATTCTTATCTCTTATTCCCCATCGAATCAGATTGGTTGACTCTGTTGAATAGTCGATTTGAGCATTTGCAAATATCTCATACAAATGCTATTACGCTCGAAGCATTAAGTCTCTACAACAAGGTGGGTAAAGCAAAGAATAATATTACATTATCATTTACATCTAAAGGGTTTGATATTTTTGCCTTCTCTGACACATCACTTTTGATGGCTAACCATTTTGATTATCAGTCTGATGCTGACTTCCTCTACTTCTTCTTATTCGTATTTGAGCAACTTAAATTTACTGTCGATGATACGGAAGTACATATTATTGGCTTGATAAAAGAAGATAGTTCGTTGATTTTACAGCTTCGTCAATTTGTAAAAAAGGTATCGTTTAAACAGGTAAGTAAATCTATATCATTTAGTTATCAGTTTAAGCAACTACCACAATATGAGTTTTTTTCACTCTTTAATTTGCCCGTATGCGTATCGTAAGTGGACGACATAGAGGTCGCAGAATTGAGCCACCAGCCAATTTTAAAGCTCGACCAACAACCGATTTTGCCAAAGAAAATCTCTTTAATGTTTTAAATAATATCATTGATTTTGAGGATATTGCAGTACTCGATCTGTTTGCAGGTACTGGTGGAATTTCCTACGAATTTATCTCAAGAGGATGTTCAGAAGTTGTGATTGTGGAGAAGGAGAGTAGCCATTTCCGATTCATTCAGAAGTGCTTGAAAGAGCTAAATGAAGAGAAGAGAGCGCTGCCATTAAATATGGATGTTTTTAAATTCATAAACTCTACGGAGCGAAAGTTTGATGTTATTTTTGCTGATCCGCCCTATGATTTGGAGAAGATAGATACCATTCCACAAACCATATTTGACAGAACTCTGCTAAAAGAGAATGGTATTTTAATTTTTGAACACTCGGATAAATATGATTTCTCGCAACATCCTAACTTCTCGCAGTTGCGCAAGTATGGAAGTGTCCATTTTTCTATATTTAATGCACAAATAGAAGAGATCTCCGAAGATTGAACCAAACAAGAGGTCAATCTGTTTTTGAGTAATAATTATTTGTTATGATAAAGCGCATTAAAGATTTCCTGGGCCTTAACAGTGGTCTCACAGGCTTACTTGTAATGGTGGTTTTAGTGGGGCTGGGCGAAAAAATGGCCGAGAGATTTTTGCCACTTTATCTAACAGCATTAGGGGCTTCATTGCTCGTCCCAGGACTACTTAACGGTTTAGATACTTTTTTATCAGCCATTTACTCTATTCCTGGGGGTTGGTTAACTGCCAAATTTGGATATAAACGTTCGTTGTTGTGGTTCAATATCTTAGCCATGTTTGGTTATGCTATTGTGATACTATTCCCTTATTGGATTGCCGTAATTATTGGCTCATTCTTCTTTTTATCTTGGACGAGTTTATCCTTGCCAGCCTCTATGGAGCTGGTGAGAGGCGAAGTACCCAAGAATAAGCAGGTTATGGGTGTTTCGTTGCACTCCTTGGTTAGGCGAATACCAATGGCAATTGGACCTGTTATTGGTGGTGTTTTAATAGATCAATATGGAATTACTCAAGGGATTAGAATCTCTTTTGCAATAGCTTTTTTGCTTGGACTACTTTCTACAATCATACAGCAGTTTACACTTAAAAATGATACTCCTCAGGGTGGAGATCCGCAGGCTTTTGTCTCCATATTTAAATTTCCTCGAAATCTTAAAGTGTTGTTAGTAAGTGATATATTGGTGCGGTTTTGTGAACAGATACCTTATGCATATATCGCTATTTGGGCGGTTGCAACCGTTGGAGGGGCGGGAGTAACGGCCTCTGAATTTGGTGTTTTAACGGCTATCGAGATGGTGGTTGCGCTTCTGGTTTATATTCCTGTGGCTTATTATGCCGATAGGGCCAACAAGAAGCCTTTTGTGGTTACTACTTTTATTTTTTTTATGCTCTTTCCACTTATTTTATGGTTATCAACCAGTTTTATAGCTTTGGTTTTTGCTTTTATATTTAGAGGATTGAAGGAGTTTGGTGAACCAACGCGTAAATCGCTCATCATGGATTTAGCCCCACATGATGAGAAGCCTGTTTATTTTGGAAGTTACTACTTTTATCGCGATTTGGCCGTTACCATTGGGGCACTTTTGGGGGCCTATTTGTGGAGATACAGTACGCCAACAATTACTTTTTTGAGTGCTACGGTTTTTGGGGTATTGGGAGTGGTGGTGTTTGCAATATGGGGGAGGGATGAGAATTAAAGTTGAGTGCTATTTTGATAGAGCACTTCGGGATCAAAATCGGCTTCATTTTCCCATTCGATAGAATCAAAAGAGACTTTGACCTTTTTGAATTCCGCTTTATCTTTTAACTCTTGAAAGATTCCAATATTTA
>JAGPHP010000233.1 GCA_018055415.1 Breznakibacter sp.
CTCAAATGCTTTTTCAAGATATTTGAAGTTTTCGAGTTGTGCAACTCCTCCATTGCGCCATTTCAGAAAATTGCTAGTAAATGTGTTTGGGATAGCTCTATCTGCCTTGGTTACAATAGAATCAGGATCCATTAAAAAGCTATTATTAGAAATAAATTGTTTTATCGTGTCAGATGGGACATTAAAGAATTTGTGTAGAGAATATCTATTTGCAAAAAAATAGTTTAACCAAGCATTTTCATTTTTGGGATTTTTATCAATCTCGTTTTTCCAAAGTTCGGCTTGCTTCAGATACCATTCATTAGGCATAGGAACTTTCGCTATAGATTTAACCTGTTCAGGTTCTTGAGATCTAACTATTAAAATATTAACAAGCAAAATAATGCTGATAAAAAGTATTTTTCTCATCTTATGTTTTTTTATAAAATTACGGTTAATATTATTTGCAACGCGTTACTTATCTGTGAATTCGATGATAATACACCTTCACTAATCAAACGTTCAGAAATATTCGAAATAAATTATAGACAATTCACTACTTTTGCCCCTAACACATAACACATCAACCATGATACGGCAATTTGCAGTGATTTTTGGATTTTTAGCATTGGGCGAAACAGTTGTCTATCTGACCGATATTAAACTACCCTCAAGCATTATTGGAATGCTACTGCTCACTTTATCTCTCAAAATAGGATGGATAAAACTCACGTGGGTAAAAGGGATTGCTGATTTTTTAGTCACCAATATTGCTTTCCTATTTGTGGCGCCAGGAGTTGCCATTATGCTCTATCTTGGCATAATTGAACCCAATCTTTTATCAATAGTAATATCGATGATTGTTAGCACCATTATCGTTTTAGTGGTTACTGGTCATGTTCATCAATTAATGAGGAGATGGTTATGAGACCAATATTAGAGGGTGAAGTATTTGCCATAGCTTTCACATGCATCGTATTTTACGCCATGCAACGGCTTCAGAAAAGAACAAATCTACTGATACTAAACCCAATACTAACATCCATTGTAATCATCGTGACCTTTCTATCGCTCCTCAGAATCGACATTGCGGGTTACCAAGAGCATACTCAAATAATCACTTTCTTTCTTAAACCAGCCGTGGTGGCATTAGGCGTGCCACTCTATTTGCAACTCGAAAAGATCAAAAAACTTGCACTACACATCATTGTTTCCCAACTCATTGGATGTATTGCGGGTGTACTCTCTGTCATTCTTATTGCTAAAGGATTGGGTGCATCAAAAGAGGTATTGCTCTCGCTTGCCCCAAAATCGGTTACTACGCCTATAGCCATGGAAATTAGTCGTACTCTTGGCGGCACGCCTTCTCTAACGGCTGCGGTAGTTATAGTAACTGGTATTTTTGGGGCTGTATTTGGTTACACCATTTTAAAACTAACAGGTGTTAAAGATCCCATTGCACAAGGCATTGCCATTGGAACCGCAGCACATGCCGTTGGCACATCTAAATCTATTGAAATAAGCCCCACTTATGGAGCATTCTCTAGTTTAGGAATGATTGTAAATGGTGTTTTTACAGCCATTTTAGCGCCTTATATTATTGCACTTCTTGAGGTATTTGTGAATTTATAGTGATCCCAAATTACGTAAAATAAAAAAATCAATGATTAGGAACTAAATTGTCGCTCTCAGCTACACGATCTTTAATAAACTGTATAACTTGAGGATATGCAGATTGCTCCATCGTTCCATGATCTTTATCTGTAAACTCAATAAAACTAACCTTATCATTTCCACAAGCTTTGAGTCGTTTGTAGAAAAAAACATTCTCCTCATATCTATTCATCAACTCTTTATTTCTATCGCCAACAAACATAAAAAGCGGAGGTGTAACTGGCTCAACATAATAGAGTGGCGCTAAATCGTCCACCACAATTCGAGTTTCGGGCAAATGGCGCTCCTTACGTATTGTAAAGTGTGTAACCACCTGGCCACTTAACGAGAGAACACCTGGGATATCATCGGAATTTAATTGATATTTTTGCAACCAACGACTATCCAACCCTACCATTAAAGAGAGATAAGCTCCTGCAGAATGGCCGCCAATAAATACTTTCGATGGATCTCCACCATATTCTGCAATATGATTTACCACCCACACATAAGCCGCAGCGGCATCTTCAATATAAGCTGGAGCAGTAACCTTAGGACTCAATCGGTAATTCACATACGCCACCGCTATCCCTTGCTCCTTAAGTAATGATGGCAAATATTTGTCGCCACCTGTTAATCCGCCTCCATGAAACCAAACTAAGGTTGCAAACCCTTCATTACCCAAAGGTTGATAAAGATCTAGAAGACAGCGTTCTTTTATGTAATCATTCGTCTCAGAAACCGAATCCGGATAATACGGAATAGATGTATTTAATTGATAATGAGGCTGAGAAACCGCAACTATCGACAAAAAAGAGATTACAAAACAGAGAGATAATCTATTATAAAAATTCATAGATAAAATTTAAGATTACGACTTTTTCTCTCCCACAAAATAGAACTTCGTATCATCAAAAAGAACATTAAATGTAGTTAGAGTTCCATATATCTTTGTGATGTATTGCTGCATTTGAATCTTCTCCTCATCACTTAAAAGAGCATGTGAATTAATATTCTGCTCTAAAACTCGCAGTCTATCTCGAAGCATCACTATCTTATGAAAAAAAGTCTCGATAGGAATCTCTTTAGGTTTTAGAGACAGGTTAGCAGGTTGCAACAACATCATTCCGCCTTCCCATTTTTTACCTATAGGAAGATGAGATGGTAACAATCCATATTTATCTAAAACCATCGTTACCGCTTGCGTAAGTTCGTCAACATCCAACGAAGGTGTTGTTTCAGCTTGATCTGGGGCTTCAAGCAGATCCATCTCCTCATTACTCTTTGAGATCTGAACCTTGCCACCATTCTCAAAGAAGATATCGTAGCCCGTTAAATGTACTTTGGCGATAATACCCTCCCCATAACGAGGATGCATCACATGCGATCCTTTTAAATAATTTGTACTCATAACTTAATCTTGAAAAAAGAGTTCTTTTAATTTTAGCGCTTCATCAAAATCCAATGCATTAACATAAAGCTCCTGCACCCCAAGGTCTGGAGAGGCAATGCCAGCCGCAGCATTTGAGGCAGAAGGATCGAATACTACCGACACAATCTCCTGCTCCGTTAAAAACTCTTGAAGGGCATACACATCCATCAAAGAACCTCTATAAACGAGTTTATTATTTTGAAATTCCATACATTGTAGTTTAAGTTTACTTAAATATAACGATTTTTTGATTTGGCTACTCCTTTAATTGAAACAATTGAGTTATTTCACTTGTGGTGAGAGCCCTATTGTAGATTCTCAAATCATCTACAGCACCTTTAAAT
>JAGPHP010000071.1 GCA_018055415.1 Breznakibacter sp.
AGTGGCACTTGAAGGGGCATTGGTGAAAATTGGTTTAGTTGAAGCCACCACTAATGCAAGCGGAGTAGCCATACTCAAGGGAGTTATGGATGGCGCTCAAACACTTACGATATCAAAAGTTGGATACAATACGCTTACCGAAAGTATTACAATTTCAAGCGATCAAACTTTGTCAAAAACGTTATCAATAAGCACATCAATTTCATCTTCGCAATTCAATAATTTAGTTGTTAAACCTACAATTAGTGATGGATATATCACCGTTGTAAATTTGGACATACCAGTTCCATTTAATTGGAGTGTTTATGCAATTGATGGCACAATTGTAGAGGAGGGAGTCATTGTTAAAAAAGGAGATTCCATTGTAGATTTAAGATCGACCTCGGAAGGTGTTTACATCCTTAAATTCTGGGGAAGTGATAAGATTGAAACAAGGAAGTTAATGATTAAAAGATAGGAGATAGTTGTTAATGGTTAGTTGTTAATGATTAATGGTTAATATTTAAAACAAAGACTCCCCAAATTCGTGAATGTATTTGGGGAGTCTTTATATTAAAATCTCTATTTCTGCTCGGCTGCAACACGTGCTCTTAATTCCTCAAATAAAATTGTCTCTACATCGTCTCTGCAAGTCGAACATACTGTTCCAATATCAGTAGCATCTTGCAACTCTTCGAAACTATTTATTTTTTGATCTCTTATCACATCAATGATTTCATCTTTTGTGTATTGCAAATGTCTGCAAACATACTCTCTATTAAAAGCCATATAATAACTGTATTAAATTCATTAAAAGAACATCTTATGCTTTCAAAAGTTCAATTAAAACTCCTTTTGATAACAAACGATATCGAGTAATTTGCCAAATTTCTCACCCATGTTCCTCAAATGAGCACATTTGGTGTAGCCATTCTTTTCAAATAGTGATATACTACCGTCATTGTCGCCCGAAATAACTCCAAGTAGGGTATGAATGCCAACTTTAGAAGCCTCCTCTTCCATCTTCTTCAAAATAATTGAGCCATACCCCTTGCCAGTAGCGTCAGGTTTAAGATAGAGTGTTACTTCGGACGAACGATAATAGGCCTGACGCTTTTTATACTCCGAAAAATAGCAGTAACCAATCACTTCACCTTGGGCATATACTAAATAGCTTCGATAGCGAGGATGCCCAACATAGATCGCATTTTGTAACTCTATCTCAGATACAGGCTCGGTATGCCAAGTAGCCGTTGTGTTTAGAATATAGTAATCATAAATCTCCTTAACAACTTTAAAATCGGCGCTTTCAAGCTCCTTAAATTGTAAATCTTCACTCATATTGTGCTTTTTAAAATGTTACGCTCCAAAGAAATTCATAAAACTGTACATCCTCTTTCGGTTTATATCCGAGTCGGTAACCAAATTGCAGTGGTACACTCCACTGAAAAAGATGGTAATCGATCCAAAAATCGGAACCTATTGATGTTGCATTAAAACAAGCTTCTCCACTGCTCTCCAAACGACTGTAACAAGAGTAATCGGCAAAAAGATTTAAACGTAATCGCTTTAAATAGAATGCACCACTCAAAACAGCATCTGGATTTAGGATAGGCACTTGGTAATCAAATTTATAACTCATTATCTTATCTGATTGAATATTCTCGTACCCACGAGCGGGTGTGAAGATATTTGAGTAGGCATATCTATTCGAATTACCACTGTAGTAGGGCTTTTTATCTTCAAAAATTGCACTCACTTTAAAAGCATCGTGCATAAATAGGCCTGGTATTAAAAGATCTAATTTTGCTGAAAACATCGTTCCTCTGCTAAAATCACCAAAAGGCGACTCCTGATAGTAAATATCTGCTCTAACCCCTCCTCTACTCCAGACATCGCGTTCACTACGACGCTTTTGCGAAGAGAGAACAAGCCCATATTTTACAGAGATATACTCCGTTACAGGATTTTCAACCCACTGATCCCCAATCAACGAGAAACGATCATTACCATTATCAATATAAAACTGATTATGCTCTGAATATTGTCCAAATTGTTGCATTACACCACCAACCATAGGGGTGATGTAGTTATAAAAGCGACCATTAGACAGATTAAACGGAACTGAAATGATTGGTTCTAACGAGAATACACTCTGATTCTCATCAACCTTAGTATATATAACATCGTAATCCATTTGTTCAACATAATTAACCGAACTTCCCACAAGAGAGCGATCCCCATATTTTACTTTTAGTTCGAGTTCAGGAAACCAACCTGAATACTTCAATGAAGCATAATATCTTTCAGAACTATAAGCCGGATCAGCATTGTAACCAACCGTAACAAGTGTATTGCTCAATAAATTTTGTGAGGAGAGTGAGAGCCCCATGTAGGTATTTCCATCGTCATACAGATAAGGTCCCCAAGAGTGAAAATTTAAAAGATTTGCACGCGAATAAGGCTTCACCACCAACAGACTATCTCTAGTTTCAAAAGCAGTAACACCAAGTTCCTGCTTACTAACACTCTGAACTAAAGAAGGTTGAAACCCGAACTCAGTAGCTTTTAAATCAGTTACATCAACAGCTCTCTTCCCTACTCTATATCCGTTTGCACCATAGAGAGAACACAACAATTGACCTTGCGAATTAATTGATGCATAACGACATCCAAAAAGCGAGTGTGTTACTTGATAAATTGATTTACTCTGCTTATCTAGCGCAAAAATATTCTCTTGCATGGAGTTATTTGAGGTAAATAGCAAAAGTGAATCATTATCACACAAATTGGAGATATTTGTAAATGTGGGTGTCAATAAAGTATTCCACTGCTCTGATTGTAAGATGTAACTATCAATACGTTTACCTCTGCTGTCTAATATAATGGAGTAAATAGTATCTCCACGCAAACTCCAAATTGGCGAGATAATTTCATCGTTACTCGCAACAGGAATCTTTTTAAGTAATGAGCCACTATTTTGATCTAGTATAGCAATAAATTGAGATCCATCCTCTTCAAAACCAACACATAGAAGGGTCGAATCGATTGGATGCAGTTTTGGCGCAAAATATCTAGTTTTAGAAGTTATTGTTTTTACATCCCCATTCATTAAATTAAAAGTGCGCAATACCGCATAGTTTCGATGTGTATAGCGCAAATCAGGTCTAAACTCGCTCCATACCATCTTATCATTTTTTAGATCAAACGCATCATCGGTACGAGCGCCAATTTCCAGAAAAGAGCGTTTGTTTCCGAGTGTATCTATCAAGACAAAACGTGGGGTAAAGCTTGGCGACTCTAATTGAGCTATAACTTTACTATGCCATGCTTGTGGATAGAGAAAATTTTGGTAAAGTGATGAATCTGATTTATTTACAGACTGAATATCAGGCAGTATAGAGGAGACCTCTGCACCCCAAGAGAGTCTTAACGAATCTGTAATAGATCTATAAAGAAGTCGTTTATTCAATCCTGTTACTTCACGTATCCCTCTCAAAAATGGGTTCAGATGATATGCTTTACCCGAATTCGTAACTGCCCTTTCCCAAATTGTAGCTCCATAACGTTCACGAGCAGAAGCGACTAACTGATATCCAATTTCATAATGATTTGGAACATAATCTTTATAGGAGCCTAAAGTCGCTTTCTCGTAAGAATAAACCTCTTTTTCAAGAAATTGAGCTCTTAAACCTTGTTGAAAAGCAGGTGTACGTCCACGACCCGTTGGAGACAAAACCGTTTCGGCTAATACTGCGTCGCCCTCCAAGAACCAAGGGGGTAAATAGAGCCCAATAACAGCCCCAACGGCCGATTCACCAAACAAAAATGAGAGCACTTTAGTTAATCCAATATTGGTTTTGTCGATTTGAACAACATGCCTGAATTCGTGAATGGCGAGTTGTTGCAACCAATCTTGAGCATAGGTATCCTGACTATTAACCGAATAAATCTCCATTCGTTTGGGAGCCCATGCAACCATACCGTTTGACACAGAAGAGTTGGCGTGTACAATAACACTAATTTTTCGGGGATTGTGCGAAAGCGAGTATCCGCCAACTTGATAAACAGCTTCTAAATATTGAGCTAAATCTTTTCCTTTGGATTCATATTTTTTAGGAAAAACAACCTGAAAATGAGCCGTTTCAATCTGACACCATTTAGTACTCCAAGGTTCTGTTCCAGTTGAATAAAACTGACCTTTAGCTATACCAAAACCAACAAAAAGAGTTAGTAACAGATAAATTATTCGCATCTCATTAATTTTGAGCTAAAAATAGGTTAATTTTGAAAACAATTAAACTAAAAATAGTTATGTTCGTAGTAGATTTGATATTGTTTAACAATTTCACACGTTAAGCAACAATAGGTCTCAACAGCAAATTCGATCGATAGGAGTTTTATGGAAGAAAAAAGGGTTATATATCAGGTAATACCGAGGTTATTTGGTAACACTCAAGGAGCTAATGTACAAGGTGGTTCTATTGAAGAGAATGGCTGTGGAAAGTTTAATAATTTCACAAATAATGCCTTAAAGTATATTAAATCTCTCGGTTGTACCGATGTCTGGTTTACTGGCGTTATCGAACACGCCCAACAAACCTCATATCTAAAAGAGGGCATAACCGAAGATTATCCAGAAATAGTAAAAGGGAAAGCCGGCTCTCCATACGCCATAAAAGATTATTACGATGTTGACCCCGATTTAGCCGTAGATGTTAAAAACCGAATGGGCGAATTTGAAGCTCTTATCAAACGTACTAAAGCTGAGGGTTTACGAGTTATCATAGATTTTGTACCCAACCATTTGGCTCGAAACTATGTTTCGGATGCAAAGCCTGCAGGCGTTGAAGATTTTGGTGCTAGTGATAATAAAGAGGTGAAATTTGCCATAAACAATAACTTCTACTACTTTCCTAATCAACCGTTTACAGCTCCATTACAGCCAACCAGTGAGAGACGATGGCAAGAGAATCCGGCGCGTGTTACTGGCAACGATGCCTTTACCCCTACTCCATCTATAAACGATTGGTTTGAAACAGTAAAGCTCAACTATGGCGTTGATTATCAAAACGGCAACACAAGCTATTTCAATCCAATACCAGACACCTGGCGCAAGATGCACCATATTCTTCGTTATTGGGCTCAAAAAGGGGTTGATGGCTTTAGATGTGATATGGCCGAAATGGTGCCTGTTCAGTTTTGGGGTTGGGTTATCAATGAAATTAAAACAGAGTTTCCCTCAATAATATTCATTGCAGAGGTCTATAATCCATCACTTTACAGACTCTACATTAACGAAGGAAAATTTGATTTTCTTTACGATAAAGAGGGCTTTTACAATGTCTTACGCAATGTCATTGTTGGGTATCAACCCGCAAAAGATATAACAGGTTGCTGGCAACAAACCGAAGATATCTTACAAAAGATGCTCTATTTCAACGAAAATCATGATGAGCAACGTTTAGCTTCGGACTTTTTTGCTGGGAATAGTGAAGTTGGCAAACCAGCCATGCTTTTAAGCTCTGCCCTTACACGCAATCCATATATGCTCTATTTTGGTCAGGAACTTGGCGAAAGAGGAATGGACGAAGAGGGTTTTAGTGGCAGAGATGGACGAACGACCATTTTCGACTATTGGAAAATGGACAAAATAGCTCGCTTAAACAGCAATGACACCTTTGATGATTCGCTTCTGACAAAAGAGGAGATCGATTTAAAAGGATTCTATAAAAGAGTCTTAAACCTATTTACTACCAACGAAGCCTTAAGTAGCGGTAAGTTTTACGATTTAATGTATGCCAATCTGCACAATACACGTTTTGATTTCAACAAAACATTTGTGTTTTTACGCCATACAGAAAACGAGGTTCTTCTGATCATTGTTCACTTTGGAAACTATAGCTACGATGCACGAATAATCATTCCTCAACACGCCTTAGATACTGCAGGATTGGGCAAAAAAGAGTTTTTTAAAGGCGATAATCTTCTTAATCGAAGCCATCACATCCTCTTTCCGAAACAGATGCTTCTAACAACAGGATTTGGCGTGGAGATTAAACCTTACGATGCACTTATATTTAAGTTAAAATAGCAAATAATGATAGAGTATAACCAAGCAACCATCGAAAGCATGGTTGTCCACCACATTGGCACCAGAGCCGAAGCTGAACCAAATAAGTTTTCAAAATCTGTTCTCTCGTTTAATGACGATCAGTTGGTTGAGGAGATTCTTAAACCATTCTTTTTCCGATCGTTTAAAGCCGATTTATACTACAATTTCGACCACGAAGTTGACATTGAGCAAAACTACATATTTAGCATTGCGCGTGAAATTTTTAAAGATTACTCATCATTTTACAACAACTCCATACAAATTGCCGACTTTTTATACGAAAACTCGAACCATCCTAAAATTAGAGGGGGAGAATTCTACATGGCACTTTTTGACAATGTGGTAGTTGATGGAGAACTTGTTTCGGCACTAGGCATCTTTAAATCAGAAAATAAAGAGACCTTCCTAAAAGTGGTTCTCAACAATCAAAGCTTTGAATTGGGCACCCAAGAGGGCATTAATATTAAGCGTATCGACAAAGGTTGCCTTATCTTTAATACCGAAGAGGATTTGGGCTATAAAGTGTGTTCTATAGACAACGTAAACAAAGGTAACGAGGCAAATTTTTGGATGAAAGATTTCTTAAATGTTAAGCCTCGCGAAGATAACTTCTACTTCACGCAAAACTATTTGAAATTGTGCAAAGGGTTTGTAGCCGATGTATATAACAACCAAAACGAAGTGCCCCGACCAGATCAAATTGATCTATTAAACCGCTCCATCAACTTTTTCGACGACAAGATAAAATTCTCAGAGCAGGAGTTTGAACGCGAAATCTTTCGTCGCCCCGAAGAGCAGGAGGCATTTAGAGAGTACAAAGAGTCATTTCAAGAAGCTCATGAGATGCCCTTAGCCTCAAATTTCGATATTTCACACAATGCCGTAAAGGGAGAAAAGAAGCACTTTAAATCGATCCTTAAACTCGATAAGAATTTCCACGTTTACATTCATGGTAAGCGCGACTATTTGGAGCAAGGTTTTGATGAGCGCAGAGGCATGAACTACTACAAATTATATTATCAACTAGAACTTTAATAGAGCTGTAACCCTAAAAATGGAGCTACCCCACCTTTTTATCGAACGATTAAACACCCAGTTTGGCACGCAGGAGGCAAAACAATTTATTGAGGCACTCTCTAACGAGCCAAAATCGGCCATTCGCATCAATCCCAAAAAGTGGAACAACTCTTTAGAGACAGCTTATCAAGTTCCTTGGTGTGAAAGTGGTTTCTTTTTAGCACAACGCCCTAACTACACGCTCGAACCACTTTTTCATGCAGGATGTTACTATCCTCAAGATGCCTCATCAATGTTTTTAAATGAGGCTCTTACTCAAATTTATGGAGAAGAAAGAGATCTCACCATACTCGATTTATGTGCAGCTCCGGGTGGAAAATCTACATTAATAGCCTCTTGGCTCGATGGTGAAGGCTTTTTAGTTGCCAATGAAGTGATCAAGCACCGAGCGCAAATCCTCAGAGAAAACCTCCTTAAATGGGGTTATCCAAACGTTGCTGTTACAAATAACGATCCAGCGCACTATGCCAAACTGGGCGGCACGTTTGATTGCATTGTTATAGATGCACCCTGCTCAGGCGAAGGACTCTTTAGGAAAGATAATGAAGCTGTTAACGAATGGAATAGCGATAATTTGGCGCTTTGTGCTTCTCGTCAAAAACGGATATTGATGGATGCACTTGAAGCATTAAATGAAGATGGCATCATCATCTACTCTACCTGCACCTTTAACCCCGAAGAGAACGAAAAAAACATTGAGTGGCTTGCTACTCAATGCGATATTGAAGTTATCAATTTAGACATTGACTCAACTTGGGGAGTAACAGAAGTAGCTATGCAAAATGGGAAAGGCTACGGCTTTTATCCTCATAAAGTAGAGGGCGAAGGGTTCTTTTTAGCTGCTTTTCGTAAAAAAGGGGAAAAGAGAGCAAAGTCTAGCAGCCGCACCTTTAAAAAAGCAAAATCAAAAGAGAACATATCCCTTCCAAAAGACATTATTAAAGATATCACATCCTACACTTTAAAACGTATTAACGAGCAGATTTTTGCCTTTCCAGAGAGCTACACCTCTCTAATAGAAACCCTTCAAAAGAATCTTTATCTAATACATTTGGGTATTTGCATTGGTGAAGAGTCACCTAAAGGTGTGTTGCCCAATCACGCGTTGGCACTCTCCACGCAGCTAGGCACACACTATCCAACCATCGAATTAGATAAAACACAAGCCCTACTCTATATAAAAGGCGAGAGTAGTTTTCAACTTCAGGGCGAGAATGGATGGAATATTGTAACTTACGAACAAAGAGCGCTTGGATTTGTTAAAGTAATGCAGAATCGATTCAACAACTACTATCCAAAGGAGTATCGAATACGAATGAGCATTACTTAAAGAAAACCAGAAAAGATGCAAGAGTTAACACTTACAACACCAGCGCTCCTATTTTCGGCAGTATCGCTAATATTATTAGCCTACACCAACCGTTTTATGGGCTACAGCTCACTTGTTCGTCAGCTGTACGACGGATTTAGACGAAATCCAGAAGATGTTATCTATCAACAAATAAAGAACTTAAGCCGCCGATTAAAATTTATCAGACTCATGCAATTAATGGGGGCTTTAAGTCTGCTTTTTTCGACTGTAGCCATGTTTTTTATATTCATCAATTTGCAAATATTTGGCATAATTGCCTTTACATTAGCCATGTTAGCTCTCATTACATCCTTATCTCTCTCAATTTGGGAGATACAAATTTCGACCAAGTCGATGGAACTCCATTTAAAGGATATGGAGGCCTCAAAAAACCAGTGCGAATTGCCTAAAAAATAAGAATTCACTCATGAATTAGGCATTACCACATGCCAGATGGAATTCAATGTTTTTTATCTACCTTTGCAACCTTCTTAAAAATATAAAATAACCGTGGGAATGAATTGGTTAAGCTTCATCTCCTATTGTGGAACGTTTGTCTTTGCCCTAACGGGAGGTTTAAAAGCACGAACCCACAAGATGGATCTTTTTGGCGCATCGGTATTAGCATTTGTAACAGCTTATGGTGGAGGAACCATTCGCGATCTTCTTTTGGGCATCAAACCCGTTAATTGGCTTAACGACCATTTGGCACTAACGTTAGTTTTAGGAGCACTCATCATTATAGCGTTATTAAAAACAAATATTGATAAATTTAACCGAACCATATTTGTAACCGATGCCATTGGATTGGCTATGTTTACAATTGCAGGAATCCAAATTGGCCTAGATGCTGGTATTAGTGAGATTTATGCTATTATTTTAGGCGTCATTACCGCTACATTTGGAGGTCTTTTAGCCGATATCTTATGCAATAACATCCCCGATTTACTGCACAACACGGAGATATATGCAACGGCCTGCCTCATAGGAGGTTTTATTTTTGTGGTCATGATAAGGTTAGGAGTTAACTCCGATATCTCCATTATTGCTTGTGTTACGTTAATTGTTGGATTACGATTTCTTTCAAAATATCTCAACATTCAACTACCCCGCTTCTCGTAACAATAGCTCTTATTTCAGCCCTTACTCTTTATCAAATCTAACAACCCGTTAATAATGGTAAGTGGATGGGGCGGATTTCCTGGGATATACAAATCAACCGTTACCTTTTCTAAAAAGCTCCTATTAATGGCATTGCTTTCGGCATAAAGTCCACCGCTTATAGCATCCACGCCGCATAGAATAAGGATCTTTGGCTCGGGTGTGGCATCATAAGCCTTTTCGAGCGCAAGAGCCATATTTTCGGTAATTGGACCGGTTACCAACAACCCATCGGCATGACGAGGTGATGCCACAAAATCGATTCCAAAACGGGAGATATCAAACTGCACATTATTGGTTGCATTGAGCTCGAGCTCGCAACTTCCATCTCCTCCTGCCGACACTTGACGAAGCTTTAAAGAGCGACCAAACACTCTCTTTATCTCCTTGCGAACGAGTGAGGAATCTAATGTAATAGGCTCATTAACACCTGCAACAACAATTAAATCCTCTCGTCTATTGGTTGATAGATGATAATCTTTGGTAAAAGATATCTTCTGAGGATATTGAGCGGCACATTCGCCACAAAACGAACATTTGCCTAAATCAATTGATAATGGATTTGTATTTATGGCCAGCATTGGGCAGAGTTCAACCAACTCACGTTCATCGACCTCAACAGTCGTGATAACTGGACGTCCCTTAAACGGGCCAGGAACTTGAGCTGTCTGGACGTTGGGAATAAACTGCTTTCCCTGATGCCATAATATTTTCAAATGATCAAACATAACATCAACAATTATAAATCGTGCCCGCAATAGGACAAATTGAAACTCTTATTACAAAGTGGAAAATCTGATATCTCATTATTTCTAACCGCTTGCGCTAAAGCCATCCAGTTATGATGCGATGGATCTTTTACCTTGTAAATCAACAGTTCACCCTTTGAGTCTGTTATTGCACAATGGCATATTTCCCCACGCCAACCCTCTACCAAAGCTATTGCACAACTATTTGGCTTAGGAGATAAATCTGGTGAGGGCAATAAATCGTTTTGTGGGATATTTGAAAGCATGCCGCGAATATAGGCAATGGATTGATAGATCTCCTCGCGCCTTAATTGAGCCCGCGAATAAACATCACCATGATTTTTAATAATGGGAATGTGCACAAACGACGAATAGTGATTATATGGATGCGATAATCGAATATCTCTTACCAAACCACTCGACCGTGCAGCCATTCCAACCGCACCTATTTCGAGAATCTTTGAGTAGTTTAAAACGCCTGTCTTCTCCATTCGAGAGAGGGCGCTGGGGAGTGTAAAGAACTTCGCTGTCATCTCATCAAAATCTCGCTCATAGGCCTTAAGCACCTCTCGCAAACGCGCTGCAAGTTCCTCCGTAAATGGGTAATTAGTTTTACCAGCTCTTATAAGTCCTTTTGCCAATCGATTTCCACACCACTCTTGCAAAAAATTGATTATTGGCGTTCGCAATCTTCCATATACCGAATTACCAAGTTGATAGGCCATATCGCCACAAATAGCGGCTAAATCGCCCGTATGTATGGCTATTCGCTCCAACT
>JAGPHP010000234.1 GCA_018055415.1 Breznakibacter sp.
TGTTAGTAGTCTTCTATTTAGCCCAAATACAGGGAAAATTACGCTAACTTTTGCAGAGGATATATTGCCGTATCTGACACAATTAAAAGCAAATTTTACTAAATATAAGTTGTTAGAGATCAGTGAGCTATCAAGTATCCACTCAATACGCTTATATGAATTAATAGTGTGTTGGATTGGACAGTATCAATACAGTAAAGCCTATGAACTTGAAGATTTTAAATATGTTATGGGTATAAAAGGCAAGTACAAGCAGTTTAGTGAACTTCGAAAGTATGTGATCGATAAAGCCTTAGAAGAGATTAATGAAAGTACAAATTATAAGGTTAGTGTGGAATATAAAAAAAAGAGTAGGGGCAAAGGTTACGAGGGGCTAACGCTCAAATTCCATCGGAAAACATTAGACAAACTAACCAGTGAAGATGGCACCCTGTCACAAGCTACCATACAGTCGATTGTTGATAACGTGCAGTTTATGAATGACTATAACAACCATCCAAGCCTAAGTTATGACGGCAAAATGCAGACTGACGCATTTAAGCGCGAAATGATTAATATCATACAACGAGAGCCTGAAAGCTTTAACAAGCCCAATAAGGCTTTAGAGAGCTATTTACCAAAGATTAAACACTAATGTTTTTTCAAACATCCTTTATAGTCAAAAGAACCACCGTTTTTTCTTCTTAGCCGTCACGACGATCGAATCGTCTCTTTTTTCTTGCTCTGGTTCAAGTAGCGGCTCATCGCTCATTTCAGCTTGCTTAAACTCTAGCAGTCTTACTTGTGCGAAATCCTGGATACTGGCGTTGGCTTTCTCCAGCGTTTTGTTGAGCTGACTGATTTGCTGCTGATAATTCTCTATCAACTTCTTGTGATCACTCACTTGTTGGCTGAGATGTTCGTTTTTGAGCTTTTCAAGCGCTAATTGATGTTCAATATCTGTACTGTACTGAACATTCTGACTGTTCAGAGGTGTACTCTGGACAGTGTTCACTGAACGTTCAGTACGTTTTTCAGAAATAGGCTCGCCAAACACTCGCAACATTTCTGAAACGTCTATTTTCTTGTCTGCGGTTCTGGAAAGCTCACCATCATTGACTTTCTGATAGATCGTTGTTCTCGATACACCCCATTCTTTTGCTGCTTTCGTTACCGATATGTTCATAGTTCACCTAGTGTTCAAGTGCTTTTTTGAAAAGTTTTCAGAACGTTCAGTGTATGACTATGGCACTAACGTCATTATTGGGCAAATAATTTGTGTACAAACAAAAGTTTCTCAATGATAATGATGTTTGAATTGAATTCATAACGAGAAAGAAGCTGAATCGTATACGATGCACTTAGCGGTGTAATAGAACTGACTAGTTCTACCAGTGCATATCTAAACTAGTTTTTTAGTTAGATGAGACAGCTCTCTATATAAATTACTGTTATCGTTTTTAAAAAAGGATAAAACATGCCTCCAGTACAGATTGTCATTCTGGCAAAATCAGTTAAACATCAAAACCATTGCGTTGCTGGAAAATGCATAATACACAAAAAATGGTATCGTCCTGTTTCGACTGTAACTGGGGGTGAGTTAAATAATGAGCAGGTGATGGTTCAGAATATACATGGTACTTATAGGGTTAAGCCGCTTCAAAAAGTAGAAATGAGTTTTCTTAACCATGTCCCTCTATTACAACAGCCGGAAAACCACCTAATCGATGGAAATGTTTGGCAGCAAAAGTATAAAATAAATTTAAATGAAATAGATCAATATCTTGATTGGCCAGATGATATTTGGGGTTTAGGGAATAGAGTAGACTATAGTTTGATAGAATCAAACTATATACATATACAGCAATCACTATATCTTGTTCAAGCGCAGAATATTTCTCTATACTATGATGGTGAAAGAAAGAGAAGAGCTTCTTTTAAATATAATGGGATAGACTACGATCTTCCAGTAACAGACCCTGAGTTTTACAACATCGTTAATGAAGATAAAGATTTTAAAGGTATCCTCTGTATCAGTCTTGGTGAAGAGTATCATGGGTATTGTTACAAGATAGTAGCTACTATATTTTAAGGTCTAGAATGAAAGTCTTCACTATTGGATTTACAAAAAAAAATGCAGAAACCTTCTTTAATTTCTTAAAGGAATATGAAGTAAAAACGCTTATAGATGTGCGTTTAAACAATATTTCACAGCTGTCAGGTTTTGCAAAACGAGATGATTTGAAGTTCTTCCTAAATGAGTTGTGCGGAGCTGAATATGTGCATTCCCCTGAGTTAGCACCAAATAAAGAGCTATTAAACGCTTATAAAAAAGGAAGCATGACATGGGAAAAATATGAAGACAAGTTCCTCAACCTAATGGCACAACGTCATATTGAAAAAACTATAAAGCCTGAGTTGCTGAATCAAGGTTGTCTACTATGTAGCGAGCATGAACCGCACATGTGTCATAGAAGGCTCGTGGTTCAATATTTAAACGAGAATTCTAACTTAGATTTAAAGGTTAAACATTTGTACTAATGAATAATATACTAGTTTTATATCCACAATTATTTAAAAATTATCAGAAATTCCATCGTAAAGTTAAAAAGATTATTAGTGCTTTAGAAGAGGTAAATTTAATATATCCCCATGATTATAATGGATTTATTAAAAATTTTTCTAAAGAAAATCAATTAGTTTGTGAAAATTCAGAAAGTGATAACTTTTTAATTAATAATATTACGCATGCTATTGTTTTTGATGATGGTGAAGAGTTTCCAGTTGAAGTGTCAAACCTTAAATCACTTGGAATACCACTTCGATGTATAGATATAAATATTACTCGCGTTATCAATATAAATGATGAAATCGCATACAAGTCTATAAAAAGCTCACCAACTTATGAATATATAGGTAGAGGATCTTATTGGGGAAACCCTTATTCAATGTATGAAGAAGGTGAAGAAAGAGACGAAGTGATTCGTAAGTTTAAGTATGACTTTGACTATGATAAATTTCCTAAAAAAAATAAAAAGGAAGCTTATAAGCTAGCTGGAAAACGTTTAGGGTGTTTTTGCAAACCTCAATCATGTCATGGGGATGTACTAGCTGACTTTTTGAATTCTTTAGATGATGGCAGATAAAAGCCAAGGAAAATTTTATGTAAGTGTTTCTTCAAGCCAAATGACAGTTACACAGAATCTATTAAACCTTCGTCAAAAGAACCACCGTTTTTTCTTCTTAGCCGTCACGACGATTGAATCGTCTCTTTTTTCTTGCTCTTGTTCAAGTGGCGGCTCATCGCTCATTTCAGCTTGCTTAAACTCTAGCAGTCTTACTTGTGCGAAATCCTGGATACTGGCGTTGGCTTTCTCCAGCGTTTTGTTGAGCTGACTGATTTGCTGCTGATAATTCTCTAT
>JAGPHP010000072.1 GCA_018055415.1 Breznakibacter sp.
GAGTATCTGGAAAGAGTCGCTTTAATATCTTACTGTATGTTATGGTTGCATAATCGGGTCTAAAGCCGGCCTTTCCGCCTGCCGTATAAGCATCGTCGCTACGCAAACGCTTGTTAGCCGTGTAGTGGTTCACCATCGAATCCATACACCCCGAGGAGACTGCAAAGAAGTATTTAGGAGTGCCCATTTTACGAAAGTCACGCAAATCGTCTTGCCAGTTAGGCTGAGGAACAATGGCAATTTTAAACCCTTCGGCCTCAATAATGCGCGATATCACGGCTGTTCCAAACGAGGGATGGTCAACATAGGCATCGCCAGTAAACAACACCACATCAAGCTCATCCCAGCCACGCTCTTTAACCTCTTTGGCTGTTGTTGGCAACCAATCTGTAACTCTAAATCTCTTATCCACTCTATGAAAAATTTGTGCAAAGTTACAACAAATAAGCCGTTTAAAAAGTTGCAACTTTGCTATAATTATACAACAAACCCTCTTTCAGTCGAAACCGAAAGAGGGTTGTTAAAAATACTCTATATTTAAACTACTCTTCAGCCGTATCGAGCCACGACATTAAGAGTTTATAACCCAAAGCAAATAAGACCGCACCTAAAAAGAGGCCGATAAAACCATCGAGCATAAATCCACCTATCGAACCCACAAAAATTACCAACATCGGTACTGGTGAGCCAATTCCCATAAGTATTGGACGCAGAATATTATCGGAAATGGTAACTGGAATCATCCAAATAGCAAGAAGAGTTGCTGTAAGCGTATCGGTTGCCGTGAACATGTATATGGATATTGGAATGGCAATTGGCCCCACCCCGATTTGAACCATGGCAAACATCAAGCAAATAACCGTCCAGAGTCCGGCATAAGGCACACCGGCAACAAAGAAGCCAATTCCGGCCAACATTGCCTGAATAAAAGCAACTCCTAAAACACCCTTAAAAACATTACGAATGGTGGTAACTGAGATATCAAGAAACGCCTCTCCATTCTTTCCTGCAAGCTTTTTATAGAGCTTCACCATAGATTTATTAATCTCCTGAGAATAGACCAAAAAGATACCTGCCAGAAGAATAGATGCCACAAATTCAACTACACCAACAGCCATTGATCTTAATGTGTCAAGCAACCATTTGCCAACCTTTTCGAGTTGCTCTCGATGTTGCAGAGTTGCCGATTGTAAATCAGTAGAGGCAAGTTCCCAAATCTCAATAACTGGTTGCGTAATTTTTGGCCAAGTTTTAGTTGATTCGTCAGGTGCCGGAATAAGCGATTTGCCCTGACTAACCTGCTCATTTACATATTCATAACCTTTTGAAAAAGAGCTCGACACAAGCCAAGTTGGGATAGACAATAGACTCAATAAAAGAATAACAAGCAGACCGGCAGATAATATCTTACGTCCCTTAAAAAATTTTAAAATAAATGAGTAAACAGGATAAATAGCAACAGCTAAAAGAGTTCCCCATAGTAAAACGGAGATAAATGGGCGCATAATATCAAAACACCAGCTAATAAGCAGATAAAGAACGCCTAAACGAATGAGTAGATCGACTATTTTTGAAAAATCGTACGATTGTAGATTGTTTTTTTCCATATAATACATTTTTTATGTCTAACAAAAGTAACTATTTATCAATGAGAATACAATACATAGAAAAGCGTATCTACTCAAAAAAACGATACAGACAAAGAGTAAAAATCAAAAAATGGAACATTGAAATAAAAACC
The DNA here is from genome assembly GCA_018055415.1 of Breznakibacter sp. Lineage (GTDB taxonomy): Bacteria > Bacteroidota > Bacteroidia > Bacteroidales > Marinilabiliaceae > JAGPHP01. Next base: position 1,742 of record JAGPHP010000072.1, read on the forward strand.
ATATCTTTCTGTCAATAACTATCCCCCGTCATCAACCCGAAAATACCTAATATTTATAGATAAAAAAGAGTACATTAACTGAACAATCTTTTACCATATTTGTAATAAGAAAAATACAAATATCAATGATCGACACTTTAATCAGATGCCCTCTCTTTCATGGGCATACAATTGCTGAACTCAACCATCTTAAAACAACTATTCGATATCAAATCAAACGTTTTGAAACAGACGAATGTGTTGCATTAAGTTTTGATGAGTGCCGACACCTACACATTGTACTCAATGGAAGTGTTAGGGGAGAGATGGTTGATTCGAGTGGAAAAGTGATAAAAATTGAGGATATTGAAGCTCCTCGTCCGCTGGCTGTTGCCTTCTTATTTGGTAAAAACAACTTTTATCCGGTAGATATTATTACCAACGAACCAACCGAAATACTCGCATTCCCAAAAGAGTCGGTTATTGAATTGATGCAAAAGAGCTCCATTTTCCTCAAAAACTACATGGACGTCATCTCCTCACGGGCTCAGTTTTTATCCGATCGAATAAAGTTTTTATCATTTCAAACTATAAAAGGGAAATTAGCGAGCTACTACTTGGGATTAATAAAGGGAAACGCAACCATAATTGAAGTTCCCGATTCGCAAAGCAGCCTCTCCGATCTTTTTGGAGTGGCACGACCATCATTGGCACGTGCCATAAGAGAGATGCACAACGACGGCATCATTGAAGCTAAAGGGAAAAATATAACTATTCTAGACAAAAGAGCACTCCAACAACTGATAAGTCCTTAAAAGAAAAAAGTCCTGATCTCATTTCTGAAACCAAGACTTAAACCCAAACCTAACCTGTGATCCCGGAGGGACTCGAACCCCCAACCTCTTGGGCCGTAACCAAGTACTCTATCCAATTAAGCTACGAGATCATCGTAATTGCGGTGCAAAGATATGGTAAAAAATCCCTATTGTCAAGTGTTTTAGCTAAAAAAACATGAGTTTTTTTTATTTTTTTTAAAGCACTTTTTCAAACCTCTGAAAATCTAATAGTTAAAAACGAGTGTATCGATAAAATTATAATCTCCACCAATCTCTTTTGATCGAATAACGAACAAAACAGAGTCCACATTACTCTTTTTTAACGAATTTAAATCAAAAGAGACCACATCTGTATAGAGATAATTGAGCGGATCTTGGTTTTTATTGTGTCTAAAATCGAAAAGTGGCAACCCATTTGGGGTAAATCCCGAGTCAACCGATTGCGCTAAATTGATGAAGTGCGTTGTTCCACCACCTCCCTAAGCATACTCAATAGAAAGAAATCGTTTGTCTGTAAACCAATAATCCTTTAGAGTAACCGGATCGTTACCGATGGAGTCGTAATTGGCACTATTGGATTGAATAATTGACTTGGTTAAAATCGAATTTAAATCATTGATACGTGCGTAATAATCAAATTCACTATCTACCGGTGCATCAGCCATAAGTGTATAATTCACCCAAACACGAGCACTATCTTTAATCAAGAAACCTACATCGGCTAAAACAGATGGAAATAAGACAGAACCATTATCTAAATAGACCAAAAAACTATTTTCAGTTAGATGTATTGTGGCAGTTGTAAGTCTATAATCATCAAGTGAATAGGTATCATCATCTTCACAAGAGGTCATTGTCAAAAATAGAGATACAATAAGGGCATAACCGAATAATAAACTAAATCGTTTCATAACAGATTGTTTTGGTTCGACATAGCAAACTCTTAACAAAAGGTGTGCCTAAACCCAAATAGCCAGTAAGATATTTAGCCTTTATTTCTCTTTTTCAGATAGTTGTAATCTAAATAGTAGAGAATTTTTAACGACAACGAATTGAGTTGCGGATTATCCCATAACTCCTTTAAGTTAGCAGAGTAATTTGGTGCCACCTCACTCCCCGAGTCGGAAATAGCATTTTTCCAAACTACAGATAACTCTGAACCTGGAGCGAACTGCCAATTATACGAAAGATCGATATTAAAAGAGGAGTAATTTACATTTTGATCTTCCAAAAATGGGGCATTTGGATTCATCGTGCCATCGTCATTTAAAAGATAAAACTGATGATAATCGACAGCAGACCAGTAATAACGTCCTCGTAGCTTTAATGATGCATTAGCCGAAAACATATAACGTCCTTCAAGAACGGAGGTAACATTAAGACTCTCTCGACGACCAAAAAAGATAGAATCTTGGGCTTCATTATTCGTAACATACCCTATTGAGTTGTGTCCATTTTCAACAATCTCAGAGAGAGAAATTGCAAATCTATCACTGATTTTAAAAGTTGGTTGAAACTCGGCATGCCATGTTTTGCGTTCATAATCTTCTGCCATCCAGTACCACCCCTGCAATCGCACCCATACACGCTTATTCTTGTCTGTATTATACCAAGCTCCTAAGTATGCGCTGGCACCCTCTCGATACTTTCTTCCGTCAACCCGAGGCTCATTAAAGTCGTACTTTGGAATGGGATTGCTACCACCAAAAATACCACTACCCATATTGTTTTTAAGTGAACCGCCACTCTCAAAATAGAATTCAAAAAGAGTAAACGCCGCTGGATTGTAGTGATAGTTGTTTACAAATTGAAAAGAGTTATACCAACTCAAGAAAAACTTTTCAGGTGTGTAATAATTATATTCAAATCTGAGAGTATTATTAATACGGTTATTCTCATCAATATAACCTAAATCGCGAGGATCATATTTATCTGATCGTAATTGATGCCAAAGAGAGTATCTAAATTGACCGCTCGTTTTTCCACCATCAATTTCATAATAATATCCATCCTTCTTAACATCTTTATCTAGGTGACTATAAGCTGATTTAGCGTTAAAAGTGTATCCCCCACCCTTAGTGGCAAACTTCATATCGGTACCCAAAACATTAGCGCTCAAATATGAATCATCAAAATAAGAGACATGCGTATTAATTAGCGAAATATAGGAGTTGTTTTTAAGCGCCTGATCGAGTACCAAAATACCGTAATGGGTAGGAACCTGTGTTTCAAATTTACGAGTTATACCTGTTATAGTATCTTCAATAGTTGCGCTCTGAGAGAGAGAAGTAGCCGTAAAAGCCCCAACAGCCAGTCCTCTCGCCGAACGCCCGGTTAATTTTGTTGAGTTCACCAATTGAGTCTCGTTTGGATTTTTAATTACCGTCTCGTTAACTCCCGTTGCATCATAAGCACCATCTCTATTAGTTGGAGTTCCGCCTATTCGCCTAGAATAAAACAAATTAGCTCGATTAAACAACTCGGTTCCTTCGGTGAAAAAATTTCGCTTCTCATCGTAGTAGGTCTCAACCGATGACAGATTAAGGACATTATCATCCGAAGGAGTTTGTCCAAAATCAGGAATTACCATCATGTCTAACGTGTAGCTTTTGTTTATTCCATACTTCAAATCAAGTCCCCCACGCATATAAAAATCACCTTTATCTAAATCAGATACTTTATCGTAATAGCTAGATATATAAGGAGTTATAGCTAAACGAACTGGCGGTTTAATATTTTCTATTCCAGTTAAAATTCCAAGCTGTTGGGTTGCACCATGCACCGATTCGTTAAAAAATGACCAGCTATCCCACTCTGATTTGCGACGAATATTTCGCCAAAACTGAATTCCCCATGTTTGAATATCTTTATTGGGGATTCTTAAAGCCGAATAGGGGATTTTCATCTCCACCACCCAACCATTCTCGACCACACGCGTTTTGGAAAACCAAACAGCATTCCAGTTTTTATCCCACGTATCAAAATTCACCTTTTCGTCTATTTGAACATTGGAGGTAGAGACCTTAAAATCAAACGATAACAGATCATCATTATAGGGATTTAGCTCAACCACAAACAAATCTGCATCAATATCATTATCTTCTGAATCTCTCATACCCAATCCCGTGCGAATACTGTCGGGTGAGGAGTCGTACAAAAAGGCTCCAACATAAAGCGCATCATGATTATATAACACTCTAACCTCAGATCTTTCTGTAGCAGGTTCACCATTGTAAGGTACCGATTGCAAAAAATCGCCATGCACCTCCACATTTTTCCAGGCCTCATCGTCTAACACACCATCAATTACCATTGTAGCATCAGTAAACGTAGCATTCATCGTACGCTTTGGGTAAGTTTTAAGTGCAAATATATCGCTCAAAAAAAAGAGTGATAAAAGAAGTGTAAAAAAGATTAGTTTAATTTTCGAAAGATACTGATGCATAAGAAGATATAGGATTAATAACCTAAAAGTATTTAAAAGATAAAGAAAAGACAAACAAAATGAGAAAAACCCTTATGAATTAGAGTGAAAAAGATAAAAAAGTGACGTTTAAATGACAACACTCTCAAAATGAGCAGTTAATAAGCAGACGCCTTGCCTAAATAAAAAAAATGTAATAAATTGCACAAAAAATACCACGATGAAAAAACTACAACTATCTGCTATTCTTCTACTTACTTTTTTTGCTTCTTGCAGTGAAGACGACCAATCAATTAACGTTGATTACTCTATTGAAGTTGAAGGAGAATCGCCCTCAGCTACCCTTATCATTAAAAACAATACTGCAGCTTCAAACTTTGAATGGACATTTGATAAAGGGGCATACATAATAACTGAGGAGATGAAACCCTCAAGTATAACAACCTCTGAGGAGAAAGAACCTGTGGGAATTAAAATTGAGAAAGCGGGCCAATTCACTGTAAAACTTAAGGCTACAGAAGGTGCAGAAACCAATGAAGTAACCAAAATAATTACTATTCCTGGACACTCCGCCATCAAAAAATTCACAAACATTATTTTTGGACAGGTTGAAAACGATCTCAGATATGGACGTTTTTTCTCAACTCAAACAGGTAAGATATACAAACAAGCAGATGTTAATGAGACTATTGGGCCCAAAATTGACCTTGTCTATCACGGTTCAGAATCCAATTTCATCTTTTTCGAGAACCCTGCCGACCTCTTCACTGATACGTTTGTAATTCCTGGAGCGACAACCACTAAAGTAGTGAACTACGAAAGCGGATTTCTTGTTTCAGATTTCGACACCATGACCGATGATGCGTTATTAACCGATTTAACAATTACACATCAAAATAAAACAACAGGCACCTTAAACGTCCCTTTTATTGTTCTCTTTCAAAATGCTGCAGGTCAGAAAGGTGCCATAAAACTCATTGCACTTAATACCGATAAATTAATGGTAGATATAAAAGTGCAAAAGTATTAATGAACTTTTGTAAAACAGCTCTTCTATAAAGATTTAAACAATACATGTCAAAATCACAATTAATACATTCACCATTTTCAAATCACCAAAACTGATATGATAAAACTAAGCGAAATTGATCCCAAACAAGAAATTAACCGAATCAAAAATGATAGCTACTCTCTTATTAGCAATGATTCTATTCCATCAGAGGCTCTAATCTATGGCTCTTTGGGAATTTTAGCCTCTGGATATCAAGGAATTACTATTTGGAGACAATTAAGAGACGATAAAGAAAATTCTAACGCTAATACAATTTCTAATCAGTAACATCAATTATTAATGGCAAAATTATTACTTATTGGCTGGGATGCTGCCGATTGGAAAATCATAAATCACCTCATCGAAAAAGGGCTCATGCCTTCGGTAGAATCTCTTATTAATCAAGGTTGTATGGGTAATTTATCTACCCTTGAACCCCCTTTTTCACCCATGCTTTGGACTTCCATTGCAACGGGTAAATATGCAGATAAACACGGTATATTAGGATTTACCGAGCCCGATCCAAACGGGAATGGCGTGAGGGCTGTCACTTCAACTTCACGCAAAACCAAAGCAATTTGGAATATATTAATGCAAAATGGTCTTAAAACCAACGTAATAGGCTGGTGGCCATCCCATCCTACCGAACCGATAAATGGGGTAATGGTATCAAACCATTTTCATCAGGTGGGAGATAAGGTGCAAAAATCAATGCCTAACTCAGTGCACCCGCAAAACTTAACAGAAGTATTTGAATTTCTGAAAGTACATCCCAATGAATTTAATCAAAATCATATCCTCCCATTTGTGCCAACCGCCACTAAGGAGACATTTGAAAAGGATGAACGTATTGGTACAGTGGCTAAACTTTTAGCCGAAGCCACAAACATTCAATCGGTTGCTACGTGGGTTCTCGACAATACAGAATGGGACTTTACTGGGGTCTATTTTGATGCAATAGATCACTTCTCACACGCATTTATGAATTATCTGCCGCCAAAACTTAACAGTATATCCGAGCAAGATTTTGAATTATACAATGAGGTGGTTTACTCAGCATATCGATATCACGATATGATTTTGGGTACCTTGCTCGAAAAAATATCACCTGATACTACCGTGATTTTGATGAGCGACCACGGCTTTCACTCCGACCATTTACGTCCGCAATTTATGTCGTACGAACCTGCCGGAGTAGCACAGCAACACCGTAATCAAGGGATTTTCGTCATCAAAGGGCCTGGAATTAAAAAAGATGAATTAATACATGGTGCTTCACTTTTAAACATCACCCCAACCATATTATCCATATTCGGATTGCCAAGCGGTAAGGATATGGATGGCTTCCCACTTATACAAATATTCGATGAACCCAAACTACCGCCAATGATCGACTCTTGGGACTCCATTGCTGGTGATTGCGGGACACATAATAAAGAGGAACAGTTGGATCCTGTATTAGCTCAGCAAGCTCTCATGCAACTCGTAGAACTTGGCTATATTGAAAACCCTGGCGACGATATGGTTGAAAATGCCAAAGTTGCCGAAATGGAGCAAAAATACAATTTAGCACGACTCTATGTGGGTTCAAACCGAGAATCGTTAGCCATTCCGCTATTTGAAGAGCTGTGGGCATGGAATAAGAGCGAAGGGCGGTTTGCTAATCGATTAGCACGTTGTTATATTAACAGTGGTAACTATACAAAAGCCCAACAATTGCTCGACGAATACGCCTCTTCATCTCCTAACTATAGACTATCTAAAGAGGAGATTGAAGCAATCAATAAAAAGAGAAAAGAAGAGGGTAAAAAAGAGGATAAAGAGTCGCAAAAAGAGCAAAAGCGTATTCGAAAACACCAAGATATCAACTATTGGACTCGCCAAAACGAGGTGGTAATTGGAGAGATTTTGCTTGCGCAGAATAAACTAAAAAAAGCCGAAGAGCAGTTTGAAAAATTGCATCAAGCCAACCCCAACTCCCTCGATCTTTTAATGAAACTGGCACACATTGCCACACTGCAAAAACAGTTTGATAAGGCAGAGACTCTTTATAACGGAGTTTTGCTTAAAAACCCCCATTCCGAAATAGCATTGGCCTCGTTGGCTTCATTGTACATCTCAACCAAAGAGTATGAACAAGCTACAGAAAAGGCGCTCGACTCTTTAGCACTAAACTATTTTCAGCCTCAAACACACTATATTTTGGGTGAAGCACTTATGGGGCTCAACAATTTCCATGATGCTGCTACAGCCTACGATGTAGCAATTAAGATGATACCTAATTTTGGTTTGGCACGCAATAAACTCATTGCTCTCTATGAATATCAGCTCAATAAACCAGAGTTAGCCACAGAACTTGCAAACTACTATAACATTAAATCGAATAGCGAATTAGCAAAGAATTATACAACTGATAAACAGATAGAAACAGCCATCTATCATACCAAAAACATAAAGCTCCAAAATCCAATAATCGTTGTCTCAGGACTTCCACGCTCAGGAACTTCGGTAATGATGCAGATGCTTGCCGAAGGAGGATTACCCATATTTACCGATAATCTTCGTACTGCCGACGAAAGTAACCAGAAGGGTTATTATGAGCATGAGGCCGTAAAAACGTTAGCTCGTACCAATAAATGGGTAGATGAAGCCACAGGAAAAGTGGTAAAAGTAGTTGCTCCATTGGTTCATTTTTTACCTCCAAGGCATAACTATAAAATAATATTTATGCTTCGCGATTTAGATGAAATCGTTGCCTCTCAGCACAAAATGCTTATGCGTATTGGAAAACAAAAAGCCGATGCCTACCCAGCTGGATTACATCTTATTTACTCACAACACCTCGAAACCAGTAAAAAGTGGATGGATGAGATGCTTAATGTAGATGTATTATACGTAAATTACACCGAAGTGGTAAATAACAGTGCCGTTGTGGCTCAACAAATTGTGGAGTTTTTGGAGTTGCCTTTAGAGATAAATAAAATGACAACCACCGTAGACAAATCACTCTACAGAGAACGGATAATTAAATAATATTGTTTATTTTTGAAAATAATAATACTTAAAATCAACAACTTAAACTTAAAGCGTATGAAACAAAGTACTCCTTTATCACAAAAACTAGCAGGCTACTCAGCCTTTGCTGCCGCATTAGCTGGCTTTGCGAGCAGTGCCGATGCACAAATTGTGCACGTTGACAACCCAGATGTAACCATTATAAATCAACCACAAAGTTTTGACCTTGATGGCGATGGAACTAATGATGTAAAGTTTCAGCAAATTGTCTCATCAATGAGTACAAATTACGCTACAATTAAACTATACAAAGTTTTTTTAACTCGGTCAAATACAAATGTTGCTTTTCTTAACTCTTCATATCATGTCAAATTATTAAATACTGACGATAATATTCAAGCAAATGACGCAGCTTTTGGATCTATTAATGATTTTTATTTCGAAGATAATGGAGTAAAATTCGTTGGTGTCAAATTTAATGGTAGCGGAAAGAGCAACATTGGCTGGATTCGCATCTCTGTAGCGTCTAACAGAAAATCTATCACTGTTTACGATTGGGCTTATACACCCTTCACCGATCCAACAACTGCCATAAAAGCGGGGCAAACAAGCAGTACTCCTACCGATATTAAACCCGGAGTTGTAATATCGCCACTTAACGTATCTGTTTTCCCAACTAAAGTAACAGATAAAGTGTCGATCAGCACCCAAGATGCGGCTTCCTATATCATTACTAACATGGCAGGAACGACTATAGATCAAGGTGAATTAGTAGCTGGTGAAAACTCTGTTAATACGTCTCAACTTACAAAAGGGATTTATTTAGTTAAAGTTAATAACTCAAAAGGGAGTGCCGTTAAACGCATTGTAAAAGAGTAATAATTACAACAAAAGGGGGTAAATATTTTTAATCTACCCCCTTTTTCTTTTTTAAATTATGGTTTCAGTAATCTGGCTTTACGGGCTTTCGGGCTCAGGAAAGTCAACGCTCTCGGCAGCACTATACAATTGTTTAAAAGATCAAGTACCCATCAAACGGCTCGATGGTGATGATCTAAGGACGGGACTAAACAGCAACCTAGGTTTTAGTGATGCTGATA
>JAGPHP010000235.1 GCA_018055415.1 Breznakibacter sp.
TTTACCTCGATGAAATTAGTCGCTGGAGCTACATCATCAAAAATTCAAAGCAAGATGATATTGCTCTGAAAATTGACACCGCACTGCATAATATTGAGAAGAACAATAAAGCCCTAAAAGGAGCCTTGCCCGACAACTACTTTTCACGTTTGGGGTTAGATATTACCAAACTTTCATCGTTACTCGACACCATTAACGACATTGATACCCTTAAAGACAAAGCACAGGATATTGTAGGCCGTGTGTACGAATATTTTCTCTCTAAATTTGCTTTGGCCGAAGGAAAGGGTAAAGGAGAGTTCTACACCCATAAAAGTATTGTAAACCTCATTGCCGAAATGATAGAGCCCTATAAAGGTATCATTTACGACCCTGCTTGTGGTTCGGGTGGTATGTTTGTGCAATCTATCAAGTTTATTGAAAATCACCACGGAAACAAAAAAGAGATCTCTATATACGGACAAGAGTACACCAATACCACCTACAAATTGGCAAAGATGAACCTTGCCATACGGGGTATAAGTGGCAACTTGGGAGAAAAGGCTGCCGACACCTTTGGCGACGACCAACACAAAGACCTGAAAGCCGATTATATAATGGCTAATCCACCTTTTAATCAAAAGGATTGGCGAGGCGAAAATGAGCTAATCGATGATCCACGTTGGAAGGGTTACGATGTGCCACCTAAAAGCAACGCCAATTATGGTTGGATACTCAATATGGTGAGCAAACTAAGCGACAACGGTGTTGCTGGTTTTATATTGGCAAACGGTGCTTTAAGTGGCGGTGGCGATGAGTATAAAATACGCCGTACCTTAATTGAGAACAATTTGGTGGAAGCTATTTTGGTTTTACCTCAAGATATGTTTTATACCACCAATATTAGCGTTACGATATGGATATTAAATAAAAACAAAAAAGCACATAGCCGAAGTATTGGCGACGAAGAGCGCCATTATCGCAATAGAGAAAGAGAGATTCTTTTTATGGATTTGCGACAAATAGGCGAACCTTTTGAAAAGAAGTTTATTCAATTTAACGAGCAACATATTAAGGCAATTGGTAAAACTTACCATACATGGCAACAAGAAAAAAACAGTTATAAAGATATTCCTGAATACTGCTATTCGGCTTCGTTCGACGAAGTTGCGAAGAAAGACTTCTCACTCGTTCCTAGTAAATATATTGAATTTGTTAACCGAGATGAGAACATTGATTTTGACGAAAAGATGCAATCTCTACAAGCCGAATTTACCAATTTACTGAAAGCCGAAGAACAGAGCAAAACCGATTTACTAACCGTATTTAAAGAGTTGGGTTATGAAATAAGTCTTGAACCATGATTAAAAAGGATTATTAGATTACTTGATTATGAAATATGAAGATCTAACATATAAGATTATCGGTTGTGCTATGGAAGTTCATAAGCACTTAGGTAATGGTTTTCAGGAAGTTGTTTACCAAAGAGCTTTAGCTATTGAAATGGGAATGCAGGGAATGGAGTTTAGCAGAGAATACGAAATGCCTTTGCAATACAAAGGGCATGATATTGGGACACGAAGAGTTGACTTTTTTGTGGAAAATACAATCATGGTTGAAATAAAAGCATTAATAAATCTTGAAGACGTTCACCTTGCCCAAGCCATGAATTATGTGGAAGCATACAACCTTGAGATAGGATTGCTTATAAATTTTGGAGCAAAAAGTTTGCAGCATAAGAGAGTTCATAATAACAAAGTCTAAAACTATAATTGAAAAAATTATTAGATTACTTTATCAAAATGAATTCTGCAAATCAAGTAATCATGTCAATCTTACAAATCAAGGTTCAGACAATTTTTAAAGAGTTGGGTTATGAAATTGGAAAATAAAAAGGGATCTCTTAACCATACGGATAATCTCTTTCTTGATGAGATTAAACAAATCGTTCGTTCGGCACGCCAGAAAGCCTATTCGGCCATTAATTTTGCGCAAGTTGAAGCCAATTGGTTGGTTGGTAAACGAATTGTTGAAGAAGAGCAAGCAGGTAAAGAGCGAGCGGAATATGGAAAGTATATTATTCGCATTGTAGCTCAAGAACTTACCCAAGAATTTGGGGGCGGATTTTCTGTTACTAACATTAAGAATTTCAAGAAGTTTTACCTTTTATTCAAGGATTTATCAATAGGTCAGACAGTGTCTGCCCAATTGGTTGCATCAAAAAGTCAGACATTGCCTGACCTATTATCGTGGAGCCATTACGAAAGGCTTATTAGGGTTGAAAACGAACAAGCTAGAGCTTGGTATTTAAAAGAGGCTGCTGCAAATAATTGGGCGGTACGTACTTTAGATCGCAACATATCTACCCTATATTATCAGCGCTTGCTCTCTTCGCAAATCAAGGAGTCTGTTGAAAATGATATGGTTGATAAAACGAATAGTTTACCAAACGATAAACTCGACTTCATTAAAAATCCTGCCGTATTGGAGTTCTTAAACCTCTCTGCAAATATGGCTTATACCGAGCTTGAACTGGAAAAGGCATTGATAGATAACTTGCAAAAGTTTTTATTGGAGATGGGTAAAGGATATGCCTTTGTAGAGAGGCAACAACTGATACGCACCGAAACAGCCGATTTCTTTATCGACCTCGTTTTTTACAACTACATACTTAAATGCTTTGTAATTATTGAGCTCAAAACCAATAAGATAACTCATCAAGATATTGGGCAGATAGATATGTATGTGCGCATGTACGACGATTTGAAAAAGCAAGATTCCGACAATCCAACCATTGGCATTTTGCTATGTACCGAAACCGACCATGTGATAGCCAAATATTCGGTGCTAAGCCAAAATCAACAGCTCTTTGCCACCAAATATATGCCCTATTTGCCTACCGAAGAGGAGCTGGCAGCCGAAATTGAACGCGAAAAATTAATCATTAATCAACAACTAGGGCTATGAGTTTGAAAAATGGCGTAGCCAGAGCTAATTATAAGCGACTAGGTGATTATATAAATGAGGTGAAAATTCGTAATACAGAGCTAAAAGCTAAAAAACTATTAGGAATAAACATTGACAAATTCTTTATGCCTTCGGTTGCTAATGTAGTTGGTACGGATATGTCAGTTTATAAAATTGTAAAGAAAAATCAGTTTGCGTGTAATAGAATGCATGTAGGCAGAGATTATAGATTACCTATTTCGATGTCAAAAGTGGATGAAGAATTTATGGTTTCGCCAGCTTATGATGTTTTTGAAATTATTGATACAAATATTCTATATCCTGAATATTTGATGATGTGGTTTACACGAAGGGAGTTTGATCGAAACGCATGGTTTTACACTGATGCTGATGTACGTGGCGGTTTGAATTGGAAAGCTTTTTGCGATATGCAACTA
>JAGPHP010000236.1 GCA_018055415.1 Breznakibacter sp.
CGTGAGTTCGATGTATGAAATTTAAATATTCATCCATCATTGTTCCATCGGAACAACCATTTATAGCCGTGGATGTAAATCCACGGGATAAAATTATTTACCCCCTTATCGATCCATAGGATCGACCTTTTACGAAATTGGAAAGGCTAATATTATAACCTGGTCGATCCGATGGATCGAAATGATATGTCACATCAATTTCCGTGGGTTTACACCCACGGCTAATATGGACGATCCTATGGATCGAAATAAAAGAGTTATAATTCTGAGTTTAAAGTGACGTCCATTTTTGGCGTCTCAAGTATTAATTAGATATAAAATGGTTATCCTAAAATCATCTATTCTTAACTAGAATTAGCATTGATTTTAAAAAACCATAATAGCAACTTCTCCCCTATTCATTGCCAATTACCTTCATTTCGGTTCGGCGATTACGTGCCCTTCCTTCAACCGAATCATTTGAGGTTATTGGTTTAGAGTATCCAAAACCTTTTGTTGTAAGTCTAGTAGAAGCAATGCCATTCGTGGTTAAATAGTTTTTAACGGCATCTGCTCTTCGTTGTGAGAGCGAAATATTAAACGCTTCTCCCCCCACATTATCGGTATGACCAGAGAGCTCAACTCGCACTTTAGCATTCTTTTGAAGGAATGATAGAAGTTTGGTGAGCTCTACAATTGATTGTGGCAAAAGTTCGGAAGAGTTGGTTTCAAAAAAGATATTCTCAAGAATGATAGTTGCATCCTTAATAATTGGTTTTAGGTAGATATCAGCCACTAGAGGATGATCTGCCGAATTAGGCTCCGTGAGGTTAATATTTTGTGAATGGAAAAGATACCCCGGTTCAGAGACATTGAGTGCGTAATTAACCCCAATAGGTAGGCAAATAAGGAACTCTCCTTTATAATTCGTAGATGAATTAACAGTAAGAGTAGCGTCAGCTAGATTTAGAAGCTCAAAATAAGCCATTATTTGATCTTTTGTTGAGTTATCGAACACACGACCTTTCAAATAAGATGCGGGAGTGGGACGTAATTCTTGAGGCATATCAAAGCTATAGATATCCTTTCCATTTGCACCTTGATTAAACCTATCCGAAGCAAAATAGCCTCTATCTCCTTTGGCATTTAATACAAACCCTATCTCATCGCCCGTTGTGTTTGTTGGATAGCCAAAATTTACAGGTTCACTCCAATTGTTAGTAGAATCTAATCTCGACAAGTAGAGATCCATCTGACCCATTCCCACCAAGCCATTGGAAGAGAAATAAAGCGATTTTCCATCGGGATGGATAAAGGGTGAGTTTTCATCGTTACTGCTATTAACCACATCACCTAGATTTTTGAGAGCACCAAAGATGGGTGTTCCATCGGGCTTAAAACCAACTATCTCAGAACGCCATATATCCATACCCCCTACTCCACCTTGTCTGTTGGAGATAAAATAGAGCGTTTTTCCATCGGCTGAGAAAGAGGGTTGACCATCAAAAAACGGTGTATTAATGGGGTAATCTAGATTTATGGGTGTACTCCAACCTTTGGCTGTACTTCGCGAGAAATAGACATCGCAGCTCCCTTGACCATCAGCTCTACCACATCCTGTAAAAAACATCCATTTGCCATCTACAGAGAGTGTTTGGGCTCCTTCATTACCATTCGTATTAAGAGCTCCTCTAACACTTTCGCGATCTTTCCAAACGCCTAAGCTATCACACTTAGAGTGGTAAAAATCTTCTTGAAAATATCTAGGCAGACGTGGCAGTTTATGCTGGTTGAAAAGCACCGTATCTCTGGGTATTAAGACCGTGAAGACAAGTTCTTTTTCATCGCCACGCAACGATGGCCAATACTCATCGTAACGTGAATTAATGGAGTCTCCTAAAGAGATAGGTTTTATATCGATGGGATGAAGCATTGCATTTCTGCTAAACTCGATGCTTTTAAGCACTCTTTCAGCCTTATTTACCCCTTCTTTATCTTTTGTCTTGCCTTTATATTTAACAATATAGGTCTCTGCTTCATCATAATTGCCAAGTTGCAACATGGCAAAACCGATATTGTAATAGGTGGGTATGAAAAAGGTGGAATCTATTTCAAGACTCTTAAGAAGTAATTGAGACTCTTTTTGATAATCTTTTTGTTGGTTGTAGATATCGGCTAACAGAAGGTAAGGCTCAATAAACTTCTCATCAACGTCGATGGCTTTGCGAAAATATACTTCAGCTTGTTCTATCTTATTTGAGTATAAGTTATCGGATCCTTTAAGATATAAATCACGCGCTCTATCGCTTTTGGTAGTGAGCTTTTGACCATATATTGGAGCATTCAACAGACAAAGAGTTGCGACAATTAGCAAAAAAAGGTAATTCCTCATATCTCAATCATTTATCTGTTAAAAACAAAAAGCGTGCTATGGTTCTATTGAGTGGGTAGTCCGCTTTGAATAACAGACTTGGTGAGATTTATGAGCTCCTCTTCTCTATCTAAATAGAGCTTGGTATCAAAGGGTTCGTGAAAGATTAGTTTAGACTTGCCTGGGAGTAATCCCCATTTGCCTTGATATATTGCGTATGAGTTTACAATTGTTACAGGCAAAATGGGCAATTGAAGATCAAATGCAATTTTAAAAGCACCACGTTTAAAGTTATTCATGGTATTACTTCCGCTTCGTGTTCCCTCAGGAAAAACAACTACCGAAGTTCCTTTAACAAGGATTCGTTCGGCAGCTTTTAAAGATTGAAAAGCTGCTTTGGGTGACGAGCGATCGATAAAGATATGTCCAATTTTTTCACACGCTAAACCAAGCGCAATAACTCGACGTAGCTCTTTTTTCATGATCCACTTAAAATCGATACCCAACCAGCCATAGAGTACAAATATATCGACTCCACTTTGGTGATTAGATACTATAACATAGGATTGTTTTTTATCAACATGTTTGCGTCCTTCAACTTTTACATACATAGGAATTATGAAGGCGTTAAAGCGTGCCCATAAAACACCACAATAATTACCAATTTTAGGGCCGGCGAAGATTGCTACGATGACAGTTAAGAGGCCAAAAAATATAACTGATATGCCAAAAAGTGGTATATAGATTAGCCATTTATAGGGCTGATAGAGTAGCTTCAACAATTTATGCATATCAAAGAATTATTTAATATCAAAATTAAACAATCTGATTGATTAACCAATGAAATGGTATCAATATTTGCGGGCTTACGCGTAGATTTTATTGAATTTGAGTCCTTTTTGGATAACGAAATGCCATGAATGGAGTCTCTAATTAGGGTCTGCTGAAAAACTAAATTGATATTTTGTGATTCTATTTGTGCTCGAGCCGCACGGCTTTTACTTTTT
>JAGPHP010000237.1 GCA_018055415.1 Breznakibacter sp.
ACACTACTTGCCATTTTTAACAAACTCGTCTCTTTTTAAAATATTTTTAATTTGTAATACTCCCTATGTAGTTAGTAAACGATTTTACAAGCACTATAATTCTGTGCGAAAACGACTGATTTAGCTATTTCTGAACTGTAAATTTGAAATAATATTTAAGATTTTGTCGATGCTTCAACCCTTATTGCCCCATAAAAATTAAAAATTAGTTCACTTTTGGCATCACGAGAAGATGAACAGTAGCGCTAAAGTCGATTATGTTATCCAAAATCAGCAAAATATTATACCTGTAGAGGTTAAGTCGGGTTCAAAAGGCTCTATGCAGAGTATGTATCAATTTATGTCGGAGAAAGGGAGTGCGCGCGGCATACGTTTTTCGTTAGAGAACTTTTCAACCGATAATGGCATTGATGTCATTCCGTTATATGCAGTGTCTAATATATTTTTGCCAACAGAGTAAATATTCTTCTCTGTAATTTGTACTATCTTTAGGCCATATCTTTACATCTATGCACATCTTAATCGTTTCAAACAGTAAAATACCCGCCCTTAAATATGGCGGAACCGAGCGTGTTATCTACGATTTAGGTCAGGCTTTGGTGAAATTTGGCCATAAAGTTACATTTTTAGTGGCAGAGGGTTCTCATTGCTCTTTTGCTCCCGTGAAAATCTTTAATTCTGAAATATCACTTCAGAGTCAAATTCCAGACGATGTTGACGTGGTGCATCTGAACCATCAACCAAGTGAAGATATTAGAAAGCCCTATATTGTTACCATGCATGGTAATGCCAATGATATTAATCTTCAATTTGATCAAAATACTGTTTTTGTTTCATCGAACCATGCTGAAAGATTTGGGTCTAACGTTTTTGTTCATAATGGTTTGAATTGGAAAAACTATGGTAAGCTAGATTTGACATCGAAACAAAAATATTTTCATTTTTTAGGCAAAGCAGCCTGGAGAATTAAAAATATAAAGGGAGCCATTCAGGTGTGTCAAAACTCAAACGAACGCTTAAAAGTGTTGGGTGGATATCGTTTTAATATTAAAATGGGATTGCGTTTAACTTTTGATCCACGTATCTCATTTGAAGGAATGGTTGACGATGCACGCAAACAACAGCTACTGCCTTATTCAAAAGGATTGATCTTTCCTGTTTTATGGCACGAGCCGTTTGGATTGGCTATAACGGAGTCGCTCTATTTTGGTGTGCCAGTGTTTGGAACGCCATATGGTTCTCTGCCAGAGCTGGTAACAAAGGAGGTTGGCCTTTTATCAAATTCTGCATCAGAGTTATCCAAGGCTATTAAAGAGAGTTCGAAATACGATCGTAAAGTTTGTTCTGATTACGCTTCCGACTTGTTCAATGCCGATGTGATGGCAAAGAAATATTTGAGTTTCTACGAACTGGTTTTAAATGGAAATGTGCTAAATCAGGCAAAACCTCAATTGAAGTGTGCTCAAACAGAGAAGTTTCTTCCTTGGTTGCCGTAATCTCTATTTCAATTCAATCTCTTTGTTGTTAAAATCGTTGCTGTAAACCTGAAACAGCGCTTTAGCTTGTTGTTCCAAGTTTAAGGTGTCACCTGTTTGCCAGAACACCTTTTTTGTGTCGGTGCTAAAGGCAATCGATCCTTTGTCGGTTTTATACCCCAAACCATTCGCCCACAAATAGAGTGCAAATTGAGAGTCATTGTGCGCTAAAATATCTCTTGAATAGAGATATTCATCGTGTTTAATATCTAGTTGACCGAGTATTGTCGCTGCAACATCTTGCTGTCCACCAATCGTATTGTTTATAACACCAGTTGAATCAAGAGCTCCACCTAACCAAATCATTGGAATGGCATAGCGTTCTGGTAGATGAATCTCGCGGTCGTAAGGAAATCTCCCTGAGTGATCGGCTATCAAAACAATGAGCGTGTTTTTCCACCAAGGCTTTGTTTTTGCCAATTCAATAAAGTTTCCGATCGATTCATCGGTATAATGCATTGAGTTAAGGAATTGCGATTTAAGATCGCTCCCTGCAATGGCTGTTTTCATTGGAACATCAAACGGCTCATGACTGCTTAGAGTGAATAGTACTTTAAAAAAGCTCTCTTTTTCGTTATCGGTCTCTTCAAGTAAGTAGTTGAACATCAAATGATCATGTATTCCCCATTTGGAGTTTCTCTCAAATTTGCTCGGAACAGATGAAACATCTTTTACCTCTTTAAATCCTACATTTAGCATGTAGCTGTTGATGTTGGCAAAATTGGCATCTCCGCCATAATAGAATGAAGTTGAATAGTTTAGAGCATCAAAGTTCTTGGCTAATGATGGCAGATTACGCGTTTTATTTGGGAAGTTCATAATAGAAACGCCTAACTGTGAGGGATATCCCGAAAGGATACCTACCAATCCCTTGTCGCTTCTAGAGCCAGTTGCATAGATGTTTGTAAAGGAAATACCCTCTTTAGCCAATTGATTTAGATTAGGAGTAATATCCTTTAATCCACCAAAAAACTCTACTCCATCAGAGGTAAATGATTCAAGTACAATAAATATCACATTAGGATTACTCGTATTAAGAAGATGTAGTGTTGAATCTTGCTTTGAATAGAGCTTCTTTGTTATTAGAGAAGCTTCTTCGTAGGATATGAGTTGCACCTCTTGCTGGCGCTTATTAATACGTGCAATTGCATCAGAAAAATTCCATGTAACATTAACTGCCGAGTGGTTGGCAAACTGGTTTTCGCTAAAATAGACAGTGCCAGCGTTTATTGGGGCCACACTAAATGTTCCTCTAACAGGAATAAAATAGAGTGCTGTAAATAGAATTAATACGAGTGTTCCATACCATTTACTCTTTGGAAACTCTTCAATCAGATACGAGATCTGTTTTTTATAAATCCAGCAAGCGAATAGTGAAATTGATAGCCAAGTGATCGATAGAGTGATGATTAACCACATTGGGGTAGATGCTAATGCCTCAGAGGGAGTATTAAGATAAACCAATGGGGTACTATCCATTCTAAAGCCCCAATTTCTATATAGTTCTAGGTCTATAATCGATATTAATAGGGTATAGAATATGAGGAAGTAAGTGACAATATTTATTGGATATTTTAAATATTTGGGATTTATGATTATTGACAATGAAACTAAAAGGCCAATAAATAAGATGAAATACCCCGTAAGTGACATATCTAATCGTATTCCATGTACGAAGCTCAACAATATCTCGCTTATAGGCAATTGCACTGTTTTGGTGATGTTATAGCTCTCAAAAAGAACTCTTGCAAAAGCAAATAAAAGAACCCAGAAGAGGGTATATTTTAGAAGAAAAACAATTCGTTTAATCATGGAATAGTG
>JAGPHP010000073.1 GCA_018055415.1 Breznakibacter sp.
GTTATCCTGGAGCTATTAATATTCCACTCGATGAGTTGCCTAGCAATTTTGATCAATTGGGCAGCAAAGCACGTGAGATTATTGTTTATTGCGCATCGGGAGCTCGTTCTGCTTATGCCCAACGCTTGTTAACACAATCGGGCTATAAAAATGTGAAAAATGGTGGGGGACTTATGCTAATGATGATGAGACTTCAATCGTAATTTAAATACTTTTAGATGAGATCCTTTTAAAGGATCTCATCTAAAATCTATTAATGTTCAAGTACAATTGTCAATACAGAAATAAAAAAGCCAAATACAGTAAATACACCTGCTAGTTTACCTCCGTGCTCAAAGGCTTCAGGCATCATTGAATTAGCCAACATCATAAGTATGGCGCCACCTGCAAATGCTTGAATAAATGCAAGCCAAATAACTGAAACACCGCTGAATAGGGTAAATCCTCCAACCGTAGAGATTGCACATACAAGAGCTATAGAACCCCATAGTATTAAAATACGGTTTTTACTCCAACCATTGGCCTTCATACCTGTTGATCCAGCAATGGCTTCGGGTAAGTTTGAAATAAAAACAGCTACTAACATTGCAATGCTGATGGCACCTCCCTCAAAAAGACCTAGTCCAATAACGATGGATTCGGGAATACCGTCTAAAATAATAGCTAAAACCATGGGAATTATCAAGTTACTCTGATGATCGCCATTGATTGAACTTCTCTTGTTTGCCCCAAATTTTTCAATTATTTTATCACTAAAGAAATAGGTGAGGGCACCCGCAAAAAATCCGTATGCCCCAAATCCGGTACCGCGTCCAATTTTAACAGCCTCAAAAATAAGTTCGTAGGATACAGCTGATAAGAGTGTTCCAGCACCAAAAGCCATAATGATACCCATTGTACGTTTGCTAAGTTCAAATCGAACTGCAATAATACCTCCAATAATTAGTGAAGAAGTGGCTAAAAGCCCCCAAAGAAAAGCGTTAATCATATTAAGAGGCTGAAAGTACATTTTTTTTAACAATGATAGCACAAAAATTATGTCGTTATCAATTAATTGTGTAATTTGTTTTTGCAATTTTTGGTATATAATTATATGCGGCGTATCCGAAAAGCCTAAGAGTAGGGGTATTTAAAAAAACTTTAACAAATGAATTGGTATCTAAAAGCATTGGGCGATTACGCCGTATTTACAGGACGATCAAGACGTAAAGAGTATTGGTTTTTCTTTCTTATAAATTTTATTATTGCAGTAGCACTTACTCTCGTTGATATGTCGATTGGTAAGATGTCCGAGAGCGGTTATGGACTCTTTACTTCAATATTTAGGTTAGCCATTTTGGTTCCTTCTATTGCGGTTGGGATTAGACGTATGCACGACGTTGGTAAAAGTGGTTGGTATCTGTTAATTCCAATCTATAATTTGATTTTAACTTTTACCGATGGTGAAAAGGGTGAAAATCAATATGGATCTGATCCAAAAGAGATAGTTTAATTACTTTACTGATATTAAAGAGGTTGTTCATAGTTTTGAGCAACCTCTTTTTGTTTTAATACAATGCTCATTCATTGGTTTTAAATACTTTTTCCATCATTTTTAGAACTATCCATTTATCGGCTCAGCAACTTCCTTGTCTTACTTATATTTATTTGCTTAGAGCAAACGCATCTAATAAAATTATTGAATGAATATGCAATTTCCTTTTGCGGCTCTGCTAGATTAATAGAGCATATTACTCCATTAAATATTTTTTTGATGTCTCAGCCCATTTTTTGCAACGTTACACTGGATATTTTAACATTTTTTTTGTATATTACTTATTAGTGCAACGACATTTGTAGCGATGAATTGTTGCTGTTTAAGTATTTAAAAATTAACCATATACAATGCAAAAAAGAGTCGTCATATTTACTGTCTATTATCTGTTATTTGCAGCCTCTTGGTGTTTTGGTGGTGTAGCAAAGGGTGCAGATCTTAAAAACGTACTCATTCTTCACTCCTATAATAGTGGTTTGAGTTGGACAGACAATATTAATCGTGGAATTTTTGATACATTTAGAAAGGAGTTTCATAGAACGGTAGATTTGAGGGCCGAATATCTTGATGCCAAACATTTTGAGCAGCAACAATACTTTGAAAACTACAAAGATTATCTCGCTAAGAAATATCATGATATTAAAATTGATCTTGTTATTTGCGCCGATAATGCGGCGTTCGACTTCCTTGTTGAGCATAGGCAAAAGCTCTTTGGTCCTGCACCAGTATTGTTTTGTGGATTAAACTACTGCGACACAATACCTACTGGGTTTACTGGAATCTTAGAGGATGTTGATTATAAAAGTAATTTTAGTACAATTTTAAAACTACATCCCAACTACAATAAGCTCTACATCGTTAATGATAGATCAATTACAGGGAAAAGCCTTAATAAAGAGATGTCCAAGGTTATAAATGCCTCTTTCCCAAAGCTTAAGTATGAGATGCTGACAGATTATACTCTCGAAGAGCTTGAGCAAAAACTAGCATCTCTGCAAAAGAATGATGTTGTTTTAATGCAGTTATTCAATTTTGATAGGATAGGTAGAGCCATCTCTTACGATATAATTTTAGATGAAGTAATGCCCCATTGTAAAGTTCCTATGTATGGATTATGGGATTTTTATCTGGGTAAAGGTATCGTTGGTGGTACTCTCTCAAATGGATACGATCATGGTGTAAGGGTTAGTGAGATGGCAAAAGAGATATTAGCAGGTAAAGCGGTGTCTGAAATACCCGTTGAATCTGGACCAACCAAAAATGCCTACGATTACAAAGTGATAAGTCATTTCGATATTGATAAATCACTTTTACCTAACAATGCAGAATTTATCAATTTGCCATATGAATTTATCTCCAAAAATCGACTCTTTTTCACACTATTAGCAATAATATTCGTTCTATTTATTATCTTAATAATTGTTCTATTATACATTAATCAACGTAGTAAGATTACACTTCATAAAGAGCGTGAATATTCTGAAACAATAGAGCAAAAGAGCCAAGAACTTGCAAAAGCGCTCGAAAAAGTCGAGATAGCTAATAAATTAAAGACTTCGTTTCTTTGCAATCTATCTCATGAGATTAGAACTCCAATGAATGGAATATTGGGCTTCACAAGTTTATTAGAATCTGATGATGAAATTTCCAATCAGAAAGAGTATATCGATATCATTAATACAAATGTGAAGAACTTGTTGGTGGTGATAAATGATATTATTGAGATGTCTCATATTGAGAGTCATCAGGTTAGAGTAGAACGCGCTAGGATATTAATTAATGATGTCTTATATAGATGTGTTAATGAATTTCAATATTTTGCTGAGCAAAAAGATATTACTATATTTATTGAGGATCAATTGCCAGTAGATGAGAGCGTTGTTGTGAGCGATGAGGCAAAATTATATCGTGTATTTAGTAATCTTTTGTCAAATGCCATTAAATTTTCAAACCATGGAGATATAAAACTAGGTTACAAAAAAGAGGGGACTCATTTTCTCTTCTATTGTAAAGATGAAGGAATTGGTATCTACCCTCAAAATATGGATTTAATTTTCGAACCATTTAGGAAAATTGAGAGTCCCAATAATAAATTGTATGGCGGAAATGGCCTTGGATTAGCTATTTCAAAAGCCCACGTGGAGCTCTTAGGGGGCAAAATGTGGGTGGATTCTACTCCTAATAGGGGATCTACGTTTTATTTTACATTACCACAAACCTTGCTAAATTAAAGATTATGTTGCGAAAGATTTAGGTGTCAACCAGATTAAAAGTGTTAATCATTTTAATGCTTTTAAGTGTGCTAATTGTAACACTCATTGTAAATTACTCGTTTGGCAGGATGGCCTCAAACAGTGTGCAGCGATTAGAGAAATCTCTTTTAGATTGACATCAAGAGAAGTTGAAAAGCGCCACCCATTCAATGGCATTAACCGTAGGTACTTTGGTTGATGAGAGTAAGAGTGTTGAAGAAAATGAGGAGATTCTTAGGAATGCTATTGACAAAACACGTTTTGAGTCCGATTTGTCGGGATATTACTTTATCTATCGAACTACGGTGTGTGTGGCTCTTCCAACATTAAAAGAGCGAGTGGGAAGAGATTTAGCAGATATTGCCGATCCTAATGGGGTAAAGTTTGTAAAGGAGTTATATCATCAGGCTAAAAATGGTGGAGGATTTGTAAATTATGTGTTTGACAAGCCTAAAGTTGGATTGATTCCCAAACTTAGTTATGCTGAGATGATTCCGGGTACTGATATGTGGATTGGTACAGGTGTTTATATTGATAATGTGGAGACCCAAAAGAAGGCTGTAATGGCTGAGATGGATAGTTACATCTCAAAATCATTATGGACAATCTATATTTTTGTGTTTCTTACTTTTGGTGTTTTGATGATTCCTCTTAATGTATTTATTCGCAAGAGTATTGTGGATCCACTTAATGATGCCATGAAGCTTGCCGAAGAGGTCTCGACTAGAAATTTAAGAGTTACAATTGTTGATGATAATAGCGATGAGATTAGCCAACTCTCTAATTCATTGCGTCTTATGATAACCAATTTGAAACGTGTTATTGGAGATGTTATTATTCGTGCCGATAGTGTTGCTGAGACAAGTGCCGAGGTAAGCAAGGCTTCGCAAGCGCTCTCTTCTGGTGCAATGAATCAGGCTTCGTCGGTGGAAGAGGCCTCGTCAAGTATGGAGGAGATGGCAGCTAATGTGCAACAAAATATGGATAATGCAGAGGTGACCAATAAGTACTCCATACAGTCGGCATCGGGAGTTGAAAAAGTTAGATTGGCTGCAAAAAAGAGCAATGAATCTATTCGATTAATTGCCGAAAAGATTACCGTGATTAATGAAATTGCTGTGCAAACAAATGTGTTGGTGCTCAATGCCTCGGTTGAAGCGGCGCGCGCAGGTGCTGAAGGACGTGGATTTGCGGTGGTAGCATCCGAAGTGAGACGCTTAGCAGAGATTAGTAAGCACGCATCTGCCGAAATAGCCGAATTATCTGCTCAAAGTGTTCTGGATACCGATAGTGCAGTCTCCATTATTGATCAGTTTGCACCAAATATTGTCGTAACTTCTGCGTTAATACAAGAGATTACAAGCTCTAGTATAGAACAAAATAGTGGCGTGGATCAGATTAATATGGCTATTCAGGTAATCAATAATTCTACGCAACAAAATGCGTCAACGGCTGAAGAGCTTGCCGCAAGTGCCGATCAACTTAATGCAAATGCCCTAGAACTTAAAGATGCTATTAAGTTTTTTAAAGTGTAATGGAGTGCATTTGTGATCAGCCAATGACCGTAGCGACTATTTCTCTGCTGCCACCATATTCCCTAAACTCGGCCAAATAGATGCCTTGCCATGTGCCAAGATTAAGTTGGTTGTTTGTAATAGGAATGGTTAAGTTTGTTCCAATGATGGTGCTCTTGCCGTGTGCTGGCATATCGTCGGCACCTTCCAATGTGTGTTGGTAGTAGCTTTCGTTCTCTTTAACTAAACGATCAAATATGGACGAGAGGTCTTTTCTTACGTCAGGATCAGCATTTTCATTTATGGTTAATGCTGCTGAGGTGTGTTTGATAAAGAGTTGTAACACTCCAATTTTTGGGAGTGGTGGTAATTTTGTAATTATTTCATCTGTTATCAAATGAAACCCTCTTTTACGTGGTGACAGCGTAAACTGTGTTTGCTGAATCATCTGTTTTATCTTCAAGTGTTAATTGAGTTGACAAGATAGGATTCAAAACTGAAATTGCAAACACAAGTAGTTGTGAAAGAGTAAGGAATATATTTTATGGAATTTAAGAAATTTTAGAACGATGTATGAAACTGATCGATAGTGTTGAGTTTTGAGACGCCATAAATGGGCGTCTCAAAACTCAATATGTTATCTAAAAGGGATTCGAAATAGATACATTTTTACGTCTAACACACTTTAAATAAACTCGCAATGTTTGCAATGTTTTCAAAAAAAAGGTGCAGCCATCGAGTTACCGATGACTACACCTTTAAATGTTAAATGTAGATTACTTTATTAGAATTTTTCCTGTTTGTGTTTTGTTAGCATAGCTTATTTTGTAGAGATAGACCCCTTTTGGTAAATTAAGTTCGATTGGTGAGTTGTCGAGCTTTTGTTCTAACACAACAGAGCCAGATAGATCATAAAAGGCAACGCGTGCTAATTCAGGCATCTCATTAATCTGGAACATGACGAAATTGGTTGCCGGATTCGGAAATACCGTAAATTCATCACTGTTAGTTTCGCTCAATTGCGTAGTTGTTCTATTTGCCAAAAGTTTGTTGTACGCAATGGTTGACATGGGCGCTCCGTTAGCTAAATCATCGCCCGAGATCTCCCAAATAATCAATCCACCATAGTTCTTTTGATTAATAAAGTCGCATCTTACACCAAGCGAACGCTCATCTTCATAAGTTAAAAATACACCTGTAGATGAGTTGAATAGGTAAGGAACTTGAGCTGATTAATCGAAATGTTTACTCCAACCTGCTGTGGTTTCGAGTGTTTTAACGGTAAACCAAGGATATTGGCCACCCGGAGTTGGTGTCGATGTGTCATCCCATGTGCCACGAACATAGCCAGTTGCCGTTTGGAATAATCCATTACCATTTGGCCCAGCCGCTACACCGCCCCAACCACGTGAGTAGAATGGTGATCCAATAGAGATTTTATTGGCAGGAACGCCTAGACTAACAAAAAGCTCACCTGCCGATTTTGCATTAAATGTTGTTTTTACATAGGCTGGTGACGATGGATCATTCGGATTTGCAAATATGGCACTATGGTGATTTGTGGTGCGCTCAAATGCTCCGTGCATATCGTAACTCATTAAATTAATGTTGTTAAGATATTGTTGATAGGCAGCTGGATCCTGTCCTGCAGCAACGGTTTCTTGATTTACCGAAACGGCAATGGTTAGTTGCTTGTTGCTCATGTTGTTAGCATTATAAGCTGCTCTTATCTCTTTTAAAAGCGCAGTGAAGTTTGCTTTATCTTCTGGACCTCCTTGACAACCTTTATCATACGAATCGTTGCCATCAGCAGCTCTGTTTACGCCAGGATATTCCCAATCTAAGTCAATACCATCAATGAATGGATATTTGGTTAAGAATGCGATGACACTATTAATGAAAATTGCTCTATTGGCGGGTGTTGATGCCATAGCGTGGAAATTCTCGCCACGAGTCCAGCCACCAACAGATACAAGGATTTTTACGCCTGGATATTGAGTCTTGTAATATTTATATTCGCCAAAATGTCCAGCTAAACGATCGGCAACATCCCAACCTTCTGAGTGTGCAAATGCCTTCTGATAATCGGCAAATTCATCGGTTGTGACAAGTTTGAAATCGGCTGCTACGGTGAAGAAAGCGTGGTTTATATGGGTTAATTTATTCCAAGGAATCATTGATACTGTTATGGATTGATGCGCTGCATTATAAGTTCCCCAATTTGGGAAATATGCTACTATGCGTTTTCCATTTTCGTAATCAATACCTGTGTCAACACCGCCGTTATTGTCACCACCACCTGTATCACCACCTGTATCGCCACCAGTTGAACTTCCACAATCTTTTACATATTGCCAATGTGCCGGAGTAACGTCGGGTGCTGCGCCAGGGGTTGTCCACCATGTGAGATGTTTATACACTTTTCCATTGTAAGATACTTCCACATTTGGGCCTACACCGTAGTCTGAGGTTGGACTCCAAGCTGTAACATCACAAGTGGTAGTTTCTCCGCCTGTATCTCCGCCATCACCAGAATCGTCAGCTGGTAGTGTTGTGGCTGTAATGGATACTTTTGCCGATTTATTTGCCGCTGCATCGTAGGCTTGCACCTCAAATGCGTAGTTTGTACTTGCATTTAATCCATTGGCAGTATAAGTATTACTTGCAGATGTAGCTGTTAGCACTGAGTTGATGTAGATATTATACCCAGAAACGCCTACGTTATCTGTTGATGCAGCCCAAGTGAGTGTAACAGATGTTTGAGCTTCAACTTTTTGCAAATTTGTAGGGTTGGATGGAGCCTCCGTGTCGGTTGTTCCTCCGTCGATTACAGGGTTTCCTAACTCATTAAAATAAGCACTAAATGTATTGGCTAATTCATTGTTGTTTGTTTTATCCCAGTTAACAGACCACGTCATAATACCTCGGAAATTTGGATATCCCGCTGGTTTTACGAGTGTGTAGTTCATGCCTGCACTTTTTACACCAGTGATAAGATATTTAAGTGCTTTTTTAACCTCGGCCATAGCAATATATCCGCTTCCTGCCGCACTTGAAACGCATGGAACTCCAAATGCTACCTGATCTTCGCGAAGTGCAGGGAATGTTGTTCCACAACAAGGAAATCCTTGCAGCATCATTTCAGCCATTGCCACGTGATAGTCGGCACTGCCTGGAGTGGCAATGTTTCCTCTCAAATCGTTAGATCCGCCTGTATTATAGTGTTGAACATGTAATACAGTTAACTTATCGCGTAAGCCATAAATAAGTGCTAAGTAAGCTGGAGCAACCGATTGATTTATACCAAATTGCACGTAAGCTGTCTCTGGGGCCATGGTTAAGATGAAGTTGTTTCCATAATGGTCGCAAATTTCTCTAATTGCCGCAATCATTAGTTGAGCTTCGGCATTTGGGGTGATAAACGATGAGCTACTTCCTCCAGCTGAGGTGCCCTCGAAGTCGATATCTAAACCGTCAAAACCATATTTGTCGATTAAGGCAATGACTGAGTTTACAAATTTGGTCTTGTCTGCTGCAGTTGCAACGTGGATAATTCCATTTTGTCCCCCTAGAGAGAGATTGACCTTTTTACCTTGAGATTGAACCAAACGCATATCTGTTATGAAGGCAGCATCGTTTGCGTAGATTGAGTTGTCAACTGCAAATGTTATAACAGAGCGATCTGTTGCAGCCGTTTCTCCAAATGAGACGTTCAAAAAGTCATATCCTGCTGCCGATTGTGATAGTTTTAAGCCGTTAGATGCGCCATTATTAAAGTTGTGCCAGTAACCAATAACCAAATACTTCTTTAGTCCAGCTACAAGAGGGTGATCGTTGCCTGTATCTCCTCCGGTATCACCACCAGTGTCACCACCTGTATCACCACCTGTCGATCCAGAGCAATCTCTAACATAGGTCCAAATTGAGGTCCACGCTTCAGGATTACAGCCCACCGGAACCCATTGTCCAGCTGCCACTTTGTAAATTTTACCGTTAAATGACACCTCTGTTCCAGCTGTCATGTAGGCAATTGTTGCATCGTAGTCTGGTACATCGCATGTTGTTGTTTCACCACCGGTATCGCCACCAGTGTCACCACCAGTGTCACCACCAGTGTTTGTTCCATCATTTAATCCATTCATATAGGGGCGCAAAGCTGATGACCAAGTTTTTCCATTGGCAACATCCCAGTTGATAGACCAAGTCATATACCCGCGCAGATTGGAGTAACCTTTCGCTAATAGTTTGTTGAAAATACTTTTGTACTGATCGGTAGTTAGAACGCCTGAACCTGCAGATCCCGCCCCAACAGGCACACCAAGAACCACTTGATCTGGTCTAAGGGCTGGAAACATTAGCGGAGCGGCCACTTTATTCTGAGGGTCAGCAATCTCAAAACCAGTCATCAACATATTGGCCAAATTAACCACAAAATTTTCTGTTCCACAGTTTTGTCCACCTTCGGGGGATGTAATGAGTCCCGAGTTATAATACTGAACTTGTAGCCAATTAAGATCATCTTTCATGGCATATATGACTGGTAAGAAAGCACCCGCTCGAGCATCGCAACCCCAGCATAATGAGCCATAGTAACTGTAGCCTTGTTGTACAAAAAAAGTCTCTGGAGCCATTGTGAGCATGAAGTTAGCTCCAAAGTGGGCCTTTAACGACTTTAATGCCGATATTAGGTTAACGATTACGGGTGTAGTTGGATTTTTAAAGTCATAATCGGTTGCATTAAGCGATAGTGACTGGCCTTCAAAGTCAACGTCTAACCCATCTAATCCATATTTTGTGATGATGTCAGTAGCTGTTTGTACGAATTTGTCGCGAGCTGCTGTTGTTTCAAGTCTAACCTGACCGTTTGCGCCACCAATAGATAAAATTACTTTTTTACCTGCTGCTTGAACAGCTTTTACATCGTTTATAAATTCGGCTTCGGTGGCATAGATGCCATCTGCTAGCGGGTTATAAACGAGATCTCCACTTGTAGAGCTTGTTGGCTCGGCAAATGATAGATTAATTACATCCCAAGAGTTATCCACTTGCGATAACTTAAGGCCGTTGGCAGCACCATTTTTAAAATTGTGCCAATAACCAACCAAAATGTGTTTATTAAGAGCCGCTTCTACCTCAATGGAGGCAAAAAGAAGCGCTAATAAGCACAAAAATACATTTCTGATTCTCATGTCTGTTTTAATTTAATGTGGGATTAATTGTATCGATAATATGCAATCGTTAATGATTTGACGATGCAAACATACTCTTGAAAGTGAACAATAATATTGAATATGGAATCGATTATGTTTCGATTTGTAAATTCACACCTGAATGGAGTCTCAATGCGTTTAATTTGTTGGGCAATGGATCACTTTATAGTGGTTTTGTAGGGTTGCGATTTATGAATAGTGTATTGTTGTATAGGTATATAATTGTATAAGAGGAAATTGGTTGTTTATTCTTTGTGTGCATTAATTGGTGAAATTGTCAAACATAAAGTTTTTGTTGGGTAGATGAACTTTGAGTTATCACTAAATTGATGTTCGCCTTGTGATTTTTGATTCTATATAATGGATCATTACTGTCCCATTAAATTCTAAAAAAGTTCTTTGAAGTATTTGAAATTTAGTTAGTTACAGCGTTTTTTCGATTAAACGGATTTCAATTTACACTTTTGCATTTCTTAAATGGATTTGCAAATGCATAAGGATAAATACGTTTTCGCCCAATTAGCAGGATTCT
>JAGPHP010000074.1 GCA_018055415.1 Breznakibacter sp.
CCTTCGGAGATCTCTTTAACCGCGTGCGAAACAATTTTAAGTATTCCAATTTGGTCGTTATCGAGTGCCGTTAATAGCCCTTTTGATAAGAAATAGTCGCCTACTAAAACGGCAATTTTACTTTTCCAAAGAGCGTTGATGGAGAAAAATCCACGTCTTTGGTAGGTTTCATCTACCACATCATCATGAATAAGAGTTGCAGTATGAAGTAACTCTATAAGCGTTGCCGCGATGTAGCTGTTTTGATTTGCCGGGCCATTTAGTTTGGCAGCTAAAAAGACCAGCATTGGGCGCATTTGTTTGCCCTTTCGTCGTAAAATGTAGTTGGTAATAACACTTAGCAGGGGAATGCCGCTTTTTAATTGTTCTTTGAAAAAAGGCTCAAAATTGGCCATTTCTTCTTTTATAGGCTTATAAATCAGCTCTTTATCTTTCATTGATATAGTAATTCTTTATCTTTCTATCTCTGTAACGTTCAAAGGTAGTAATTTATGATTATCAGACGATTTTTTTGTCTATATAGAGTTTAAAAAAGTGATAGGATTGTTGTATTGATTTATTAACATATTTAATTCATCTACATATAGTAATATTTCATATATTTGCATCTCTAAATATATGAATATGGATTTGAATATCAAACGAATAAGCATTAAGGATCTTGATGCAGAGATGTTGGAGCGAGCAGCCGGCATGTTAAAAGCTATCGCGCATCCATTGCGCATCTCTATTTTAAGTATGCTTGAAGAGGGTAAAGAGTTAACCGTTTCGGAGATTCACGCAGCGTTGAATATTGAGCAGTCTGCTGCATCTCATCATCTTGGAATATTAAAAGATAAAGGGGTATTGAATTCAAGACGTGATGGAAAAAACACCTATTATTTCTTGCGTCATAATAGTTTGCGAAACATAGTTGATTGTGTTGGTAAATGTGGAACAAATTAGCACTTTTAGATGTCGAGAATTAGATTAAGTAAAGAGTTTCGTTTTGAGATGGCCCATGCCCTTTGGAATTACGATGGGTTATGCAAAAATATTCATGGGCATAGTTACATTTTACGTGTTACGGTTATTGGTACGCCAATAAACGATGATAACCATGTGAAAAATGGGATGGTAATGGATTTTGGCGATTTAAAACGCATTGTAAATGAGCAAATTGTAGATCGATTAGATCATACTGTGGTTTTGAATGAAAAATCGCCTTACCAAAAAGTTCTTGAGCTTCCGCAAATGGGAGGTCGCCATGTAATTACCCCTTATCAGCCAACTTGCGAGAATATGTTGGTAGATTTTGCCCAGCGAATTAAGAGTAATTTGCCTCAAAATGTAGAGTTGCATAGTTTGCGCTTGCATGAAACAGCTAACTCGTTTGCGGAGTGGTTTGCGGAGGATAATGGGTAGGGAATAATACTACATTAGATTAAAATTCGGTTAATTACATACGTCGAGTTAGTTTGTCATCTAGCAATTGACTAAACTTAAGAGCCATTGGCTCGGTTTATATGATAGCCACGGATTTTAATCCGTGGTTGAGGTGAATCTAAAACCTTTTATTCTTAATCCAAAATCTAAAAAATCTCGTCGCGATAGGAATATGGTAAAGTAGGGTAGAGGCTATTCCAAAATAGTGTACCATAATCCGAAATCGCTCTTTTAAACCTGGGATAATATTTTTCTTGGTTATACCACCATCAAGAAAATGTGATAATGCTCGATTAGTATTTATTATTTTAGTACTTGCCTTCAGAATGGTAAGGCACCACTCAAAGTCGGCCGAGAATCGATATTTGGTATTGTAGAGTGGGGCAAGTGAGCGTTTTGCGATAAAACTTTGGTGACTCACCACCATGCCATTTTTAAAACTCTTCCAAGTTAGCTGTTCGGGAGGTGAAAGACGACGCTCTCCAATAATGTTATCATCTATATCAATCATCATGGTATCACCATAATAGATGTCTCCATCTAAAGTAATAGACGAATCAAAAATTGCACTAAGAGTTGTCGGTTCAGGAATAAGATCGCCCGAGTTTATAAACCACAGATAGTCGCCCGTTGCCAATTTGATACCTTTATTCATAGCATCGTATAAGCCGGAGTCGGGTTCGGAGATCCATTTTGATATTTTATCTCCATAGGAGGCAATTAAGTTTTGAGTGCCGTCGGTTGAGTTGCCATCAATAATTATATATTCAATATTTTTATACTCTTGATTAACAATCGATTTAATTGTTTTATCTAAAGTATCAATTCCATTATAAACTATGGTGATTATTGATATTTTTGGGAGATTATTGTTTGAGAGCATCGTTATAAACTTTTAGATATTCAGCTGCAACCACTTCTTCGGAGTAGCTAGTGACAGCTTTTTCGCGCGCAAATTTGCTGTATTCAATACTATTCGGATTGAATAGAACTTCAAAGATTCCATCAGCCAAATCTAATGAATTTTTGGATTCGGCCAGATATCCATTTCTTTGATGATCAATCATTTCGGGTACTCCACCAGTCTTGAATGCAACAACTGGCACACCGCATCCCATGGCTTCGGCAACGGTATTTGGCAGGTTATCCTGAAGTGAAGGGAGTACAAAGATATCTGCTGCGTTATACACTTGAATTAGTCGCTCAAGATTATTGACATAATTGAGTTGATGAAACGGAATGCCTAACATTTGCATAGTCTCGCTTTTTACCTTTCCAAAGATCACGAGTTCTACCTGATGAATATGATCGGCATGTCGTTGCTTGAATAGTTGAAGAGCCTCTATGAGGTAATCCATCCCTTTTCGTACATCGTTCACGTTAGCTGCGCCAAAAAGGATAAGTTTTTTATTGGTAGGCAAACCCTCCTGTTTTCGACACTCCATTTTATCAAGAGGCTTGAAGATGTTGGTGTCTAGAGGGTTAGGAATCGATTTCACAGGCTTGTCGCGCAATAAGCTACTTTCGTTTGCTAGCGATCTAAGCCATTTACTGCAAGTTACAATGGTTAAGTTACGACGTTTATAGATATTCATTTTGCTAAAGAACTGGATTGAGCTTAAATCGTTGCGATCGGCCGTTTTAAGCATAGGGCAATTCCCGCAGTTTTCCAAAAAGCCGTGGCAATAGCCCGCGTAATGGCATCCGCCCGTAAATGCCCACATATCGTGAAGAGTCCAAACAATTGGTTTGCCTAATGCGAAGAGTTTTTCGATGCTTTTAAGCGATAAAAAACCTTGATTAATCCAGTTGAGATGAATGATATCCGCCTCTTGAACTGCAGGATGAGTGGAAATATCAACTCCCACATTGGCTGGAGAGAAGGCGTAGCGAAGATCTTTACTTTTTTCGTGACGTAAAAACATTACTCGCTCTTGTATGAAGCGAAGCAAGCTCATGTTTCTGCGGACACTGTTATTGTCTAGAACGATAGCATCAGTGGCTGGTTTTATTGGCATATCTTGGACCAAAAGTGTAGCATCTATATCGTTTTTTTTGAGAGCTAAATAGAGTCGAAGTGAGGCAACTGCTGCTCCGCCAGTACTCTCACTTTTATTGATAATTACAACTTTTAAACTCTTCATTGATTTGTGGTATTTTTGTTTTTAATTGATTTGCAATCAGAATATTAAATAGCTATATTAATACTATTACTATATCAATGCAAATAATCTTGTTAAAGATAACAAAAAAACAAAATTATAAAACATGTTCAAACTTTTATAATCTAAAACTCATCAAAATACGTTGGTGTGGTGAAAAGTTAAAACGTTTATAGTACTCAATTGTTTTGTAGTTTTTTATCTCTACTTCGAGTCGAAGAGAGGCATACTTATTTAATCTATAACTTTCAATAATATAATTTAAACAATTGGTTGATAGTCTTTTGTTTCTAGACTCTTTCTTTACAAATAGTTCATCTATATACCCAATTTTTCCCCCTAGTTCAAGACAAAAGCTATTTATTACCATGCAATAACCAGCTATTTGGTTCTCATCTTTAATGAGGAAAATATTACCTAACTTATTGTCTGAAAGCAGAGTTTCGAGGTTCTTCTCAATCTCTTTTTCATTGTAAGGATAACTCTCTTCGGAATAGAACTCGCTCACCATTTTTGATATGGTTTTAAGATCGTTTATAGTAGCTAGTGTTGGCATTTTATTTGCTTTATCTGTTTGTTGAATTAAAGGTTTTTAAATATCTTATTATCAATATATAAAAAGAGGGAAATGAATAATCATCTCCCTCTTAAAGTAGCCTCACCGCGACTCGAACGCGAATCTAGAGTTTAGGAAACTCTTGTTCTATCCCTTGAACTATGGGGCCATTAATATCGATACAAAGCTAATAAAAAAATTAAACCATTTTAAGACGTTCAATTGCCTTATCTAAAACCTCATCGCTTTGCGCAAAATTGAGGCGTAACGCACTCTTTTTAGATTTTTCGTGATAAAATGCGCTAATCGGCAGTGTTGCAATGCCATTTTCTTTTATCAATCGAATGGCGAAATCTTTATCGCTTTCTGCGCTAATGTCTTTGTAACTAATGAGTTGAAAGTAACTGCTTTGGGTGGCAATGATGTTAAATCGGCTATTTTCAATGCCATGGACTAATCGATCTCGTTTAGCCTGAAAGGTTGCCTTAATCTTTCTAAACTCCTCTTTTTCAAATGTTAATTCATTAAATGCTTGTTGCATCAAAGAGTTAACGCTGTAAACCATGATCTGTTGGTATTTGCGTATCTCCTTCATCAGATTGGCTGGAGCAATACAATAGCCTAATTGCCAGCATGGCACAAATTGCGACTCTGCTAGAGAACTAACGATGATACTGTTTTCGGCTAATTTCGAATAGAGAGTTACGCTTTGATGTTGTGCATCATCGTAAATCATGTGGTCGAAAAGCTCATCGCTTAAAACTACTATTTTGGTGCCGTTAATGAGCTTTTGTAGTCTTAGCATATCTAACTCGGTAAGTAAGCTACCAGTAGGATTATGCGGTGAGTTTATAATGATCATTTTTGTTTTAGGTGTTACCATCTTTTGAACCTCGTCCCAATCGATATGGAAATCAGGCTCCTTAAGCGGCACAAAAACAGGACGACCACCATTAACCTCAATGGCTGCGACATAGTTATCGTGAGAGGGTTCGAAAAGAATTACTTCATCATTTTCGCGAACCATTGATGAGATTGCTGCAAAGAGCGCTTGTGTATAGCCCGCTGATATTGTTATTTCGTTTTCGGCTGAGTAGTGTTTGCTGTAAAGCGTTTCTATCTTATGCGAAACTTTTTCTCTGAGCGACAAAAGACCATAGACAGGTGCAAATCCATTTGTACTCGAGATGATATTGCGAGTAACAGCCTCTTTTAGCTTATCTGAGAGAGGCATATTTGGAAAACTATCCGCTAAATTTATTGCATTATGTTCGGTTGCAAGGGAGGATATAAGCGAAAAGATGTTTTTTTCGTAATTTGAATATTTTAAATCTAACATTCTATCTGCACGTTTTTTTAAGAGCCCAAAGCTACAAAAATCGGTTATTAAAAGGCAATACTAATCAAATAATTGTTGTAAAATTTTATAACTCACAATTTCGTTGAAGTTTGCCACATGTAATTTAAAGTAAGCTAATAAGTTAGCAATCATTATCTGTCTGTCGCCTCTCTCGAGCTTAGTGTCAAATAGCAAATGTTCGCCAGCTTCACTGAGTTTACTCCAAATAGCTGTCTCTTCCTTGTTCAGGTAGTGTGGATGAGACGGAATAGTGTAGCAATATTTACCTTCTAAAAGATCAAAGTATTGCTCCTCTTGGTTTTCCTTTTCGTGTGGGAAAAAGCCAAGATGTTTAGAGAGATAGAGAAGCATAAAAATGTGAAAATTTTCAGAATTATGTTCTTGTTCATCAAAAAGTTCAATCGAGTGCCACAAGAAGCGAAAGAGATCATGATTTTCGTGCTCCTCTTTTAAGCATTTTTCCAACACTTCCGTTACAAAAAAGGTTACAGCTCGCTTAACCTGATTAAAAGGGATGGTTTTAAACGCACGGGCCACCGCATGCTCTTTTATGCGGTTTAGTCCACCTTTAGTCCCACCATAAATCTCTAGCTCCACCAATGTAAGAGGTTGCAAAAAAATGGCATTACTACTATTTCGTTTCGAACGAACATTGTGAATAATAAAAGATTTTGTGCCAAGTTCTTCGGTGTAAATTTTGCAAATGATGCTCTGCTCCTTGTAAGCCATATGCCCCAAAACCAAGCCGCGCGTTCGAATAATCATAGAGAGTTCTTAATCAAGATCAAAAATAACCAACCTTTTTATAAAAACAGCATGAAATGTTTGTATGAGTGACACTTTTTATTACTTTTGCACCCGAAACAGTACCCGCCCAGATGGCGGAATTGGTAGACGCGCTGGTCTCAAACACCAGTGGATTCATTTCCATGCCGGTTCGATCCCGGCTCTGGGTACAGTTTTAAAAGCCTCATAATCATTAGATTGTGAGGCTTTTTTATTTAATTATCGAATAATTTAACAGCCAGTTTTTTAATATTTTGTGGTGCGGTCGGTCTTCGGCTTCAAGTCCTCGCCACGGGCTCCGCAAGCTCCACGTGTGGCTGTGGGGTTATTATAAAAATCTAAATATCAAAGAGATATGGTAGAAGTGGCTTCGTTAGCATAAAATCTTGTTTATAGTTTCGAGGATATTAGAATAAACAGTCATCTCAAGAGCGTTCGAATAATCCGAACAAAGTATTTTGAGAATGCTCTTGGTTATTTTTCAAGAAAGAGATTCGGGTAATCTGTTAATATACCATCTACTCCAAGAGTTACAAATCTCTCCATAGTTTCGAGATCGTTTACAGTCCATGGAATAAGTTTAACGTTAATAGCCCTGCACTCAGTTATTAATTTTGCTGTAACGAGCTCTTTGGCCGGACTATAGATGTTAGGAGTAAAGCCTAAGTCTTTGAGCTGTTGCGAGAACTCCTTATGGTCAAAATCTTTAACGAGTAAGGATGTTGTTATATTTGGATTTATTTGATGAAGGTATTGTAATGTTCTAATATCGAACGACTCTATGGTAACTCTCTTTTCAATTCCTTTTTCGTAAATAACGGCCATTAGCAAATCCACAAACTCTTTAGGAGCTGGGTGAAATTATGCTATCCGTGGGAGGTAAAAGTTTCGTCTCAATATTATAGTAAAGAGTTGGTTTTTTCATTGTTTTGGCATAATTCTCCATCGAATCTATTACTTCGGCAAGAAGAGGTTTGTAGCATTTGATCTTTTCTTGTTGTGGGTAGTTTGGGTTATATTTCATTCCAACATCGAATTTTCTTACCTCAGAATAATCCATCTTATAAATGTTGAAATTCTCTTGAAGCTCTTTTGTAATATATTCGCCATTTGGTTGTGTCGTTGTTTCGTAATTAAAATAGTTTTCATGACTCACAACAGCTTTTTTATCTTTACTAATCACCACATCCATTTCAATTGTGTTGACCCCTAAATCAATAGCTTTGATAAATGCTGGAATGGTATTTTCAGGCATCAAACTCTACAACCTCGATGGCCTTGTTAATTAATCTTACTAAAGATGGATTCCTTCGCTTGAGGTTGTTTGTTGCAACTGAAAACAGCAAGGGATAAGATAATGATGGATATAATTTTCATACTATTGATTTCATAAATATATTACGCTAATATAACATAAATCTCAATTTTGTCTATTTTAGATTCATAGAATGTGCTTAAATTTAACTCTCATCAGAAAATTTGTTCAAATGAATCAAAGCTGCATCGTTAAATCGTCCGTAGATCATAAAATATTACCTCAAAATGGGTATTCAATCCACTATTTTGTATCAGGATCTACTACGGGTGAAACGATCGTTTTTCTTCATCCTGCTTTTACCGATCACCACGCATTTAATCATCAAATCGACTATTTTTCTGAAAGATATAGAGTTATTACTATCGACATGCTTGGTCATGGGTTATCGCAAATGGAGAAATCTAAAGATAAGCTTGATGCAACAATTCATCACATCGATGCCATCTTAAAACTTGAAGGGATAAAGAGTGCTCATCTGGTTGGTGTCTCTATGGGTTCGCTTTTGGCTCAGTATTTTGCATTGCAGTTTCCGCAAAGCGTGTGTTCGGTTACGGTGGTTGGTGGATATGATATCTGTGCCAACAATGTAGAGATTCAAAAAGCTCAGAATAAAGAGTTATTCAAGTGGATTTTTAAAGCCATTTTCTCGATGGACTCCCTGCGACGTTATTTAGCTTCTGTATCGGTTTTTAATGCTGAGGAGAAGGAGAATTTTTATACAATGGCACAAAATTTCACTCGAAAGTCGTTTTTAGCCATGAGCGGTTTGGGCAAAGTTATCAAAGAGCGTCCAGATTATATACGTACCTATCCTCTTTTAATATTGTGCGGCCGTAAAGATTTAAAGATCACCTTAAATGCCGCCAAAAAGTGGCACGACTCCGATCCTACAAGCGACTATTTTGTAATTATAAGCGCAGGTCATTGTGCAAATATGGATAAACCAGAGGAGTTTAACATGATTCTGGAGAGTTTTATTGAGGGAAAGTGAGTTGAAAGTAGTCGAAAAATTTTGGTTATGCGGCAAATAATCCGTCTATTTACCGCAAATTTGCGGCGAATAATTCTTATATTTACCGCATATTAACAATTTCCAAATGGCAAAATACATTTATCAGTATGACCAATGGCCAAGTTTTAGCTGGGATGAGAAGGCGATCCATCTTACTTTAGGGGAAGTTAGACATTTGCAAGGGAAAATATTAGGGCAAATGGGTGCTCTTGGTTTTTCCATTCAAGAGGAGACGATTCTTACAACACTTACTCTTGACGTTATTAAATCCTCTGAAATTGAGGGTGAAATCTTGAACGTAGAGCAAGTGAGATCTTCTATAGCCAGAAGACTCGGAATTGAATATGCTGGAATTATTACTTCCGAAAGAAATATTGAAGGTGTAGTTGAGATGATGTTAGATGCAACGCAGAACTACAGCAAATTTCTGAGTGAAGAACGCCTATGTGGTTGGCAAGCTTCGCTATTTCCAACTGGATATAGCGGAATGCATAAAATTGCAACAGGGTCTTATCGGATTGGTGAAATGCAGGTTGTCTCAGGCTCAATGGGGAGAGAAAAAGTTCACTATTTGGCACCTTCTCCCGATAGTGTTAAGGAGAATATGGATAAATTTTTGACATGGTTTAATGGCGATTCAAAGTTAGATGGAGTTATAAAAGCTGCAATTGCACACTTTTGGTTTATCATTATTCATCCTTTTGATGATGGCAATGGACGAATTGCGAGAGCACTATCTGATATGCTGCTGGCGCGTACCGAAAACAGTACCCAACGCTTTTATAGTCTCTCAAGTCAAATTTTGGTAGAAAAGAGAGTTTATTACGAGGTTTTACAAAAAGTACAGCACAGCAATGGAGATATTACCGAGTGGCTATTGTGGTTTCTAAACTGTTTGGATCGTACCTTAAAATCGACAGAACACACCTTAAATCGAACTCTGTACAAAGCTAATTTTTGGAATAAAAACAACGAGACTGTTTTAAATAGTCGTCAACGAGTGATGCTTAATAAGCTTTTAGATGGTTTTGATGGAAAATTAAAAACCTCTAAATGGGCAAAAATAACTAAATGTTCTACTGATACGGCCTTGAGGGATATAAAGGATCTAATAGAGAAAGGTATTCTAAAACAAGAGGAATCGGGTGGTAGAAGTACCAATTACGAACTAAAGTGACTTCAAACAAATCCATTTAAAATACAATCTACACTCATGGCACGCATTAGCTCTCAAACACTTTTTAATTTCACCGATACCATTGAATTTCTTATCGATAACCTCGAGAATGGATTTTATTGCCATACCACTTTTGAAAAACTTCCATATGGTAAAAATGGCTATAGAGTACCTATGGCCTGCTTTTGCGATATTCCGTTAAGTCTTATCAAAGAGCATTTTAACTGGTATGGACGATATGGCATTGGTATCAAAAAATCGTATGGACGCGAATTGGGTGTTAAGCCTGTGTGGGGTACATCACCAGCGAGAGTGAGTTGGTTCGAAGCTTTGTTAAATCTAAAGTGCTTGCCGATCACGAGCGCAAATATCTACTTCCATTTATGAAGCAATATCTTGGTAACCAATATTTTGCAAAGATGGGTGAGGAAAAACGCAAAAAATTCTACGATGAGCGTGAGTGGCGATACATTCCCAAAGGTTCGTCGGTAGAGACCTTTTTTGGAGAGCGCGAAATTCGCGAAATGTCTATAGCCGTACAGACAAATCAGAGAATGAAACTCGATTTGTCGCAAATTGAGTATATCATCATCGAAAAAGATAGCGATTTTGAATTGATGCTCGATAAGCTAAAGCAACTCTCAGTTGATAGGGATATTCGCTACGAAACACTTATCTCAAAACTGATCACCTCGCGGCAAATTGAGCAAGATTTTTAATTAACTTTATCCTCTCTCGCTAATAAATATCTACAAAATGAACACTTCAAAATCTACCCAAAATCTACCCACCGAAGAGCATCTCCGCTTGGCTAATTCCGATGCAAACAAGGAGCCTTGGAAAAAATGGGGCCCCTATCTAAGTGAGCGTCAATGGGGAACCGTGCGCGAGGATTTGAGTAGTGGCGTCAATGCGTGGGACTCTTTTACTCATGACATGGCTCGCTCCATGGCCTACCAATATGGCGAAGATGGAATTGCAGGAATAAGCGACGATCAGCAACAGCTCTGTTTTGCGCTAACCTGCTGGAATGGCCAAGATCCTATTTTAAAAGAGCGACTCTTTGGACTTACTAATAGCGAAGGAAATCATGGCGAAGATGTAAAGGAGTATTACTATTATCTCGATAATACGCCTACTCACAGCTATATGAAATATCTTTGTAAATACCCTCAAAATGCCTATCCCTACGACCAGATTG
>JAGPHP010000238.1 GCA_018055415.1 Breznakibacter sp.
CGTGAATGGGAAGGCCGCCAAAACAGGACAAGCCAGAAGACCTGCCGCAATTTAAGATTCGTAGCTTTCGGGTGAAAGGCGAAGAGTAGAGAACTTAAAAATCTCTGTTTTTCAAATTACTATTATCTTACATTGTGCTCTTTGGGTTAATTCGCACCTTCAAAATTGCCTTTTAAGATACCTCAAGCTAGATTCGAAATCGTTAATTTATTTCGTAACATCTACTAAAAGGAGGAATTATGACTTTACAAGAGCAGTTGCAGTACAAAATCGACAACAAAACAAAGCCCACAGGCTCGTTAGGCAGACTTGAAGAATTAGCTATTAAAATTGGCGTAATCCAAAACACGCTAGAGCCTAAAATCTCAAAACCCACCATCCTCGTCTTTGCAGCCGACCATGGACTCACCGACGAAGGCATTAGTCCCTACCCAAAATCAGTCACCTACCAAATGGCTATGAACCACGTTGCGGGGGGTGCAGCTATTAGCGTATTTAGTCGCAATAATGGCATTGTTTTAAAGGTTATTGACGCCGGAGTTGACCACGATTTTCCCAAAGAGTGCGGCATCATTGATCGTAAAATTGCTAGAGGTACCAAAAACATGCTTCATCACCCCGCCATGACCATCGAAGAGTGTCGTTTGGCGATGAAAGGTGGCAGCGAACAGGTTATTTTTGAGTACAAATCGGGTTGTAACACCATTGGTTTTGGCGAAAAGGGTATTGGCAACACCTCCGCCTCATCGCTCTTAATGCACACATTTACAGGTATGCCTATTGAAGAGTGCACTGGTAGCGGCGCAGGTATGTTAGGCGATGCGCTAATTCACAAGACACGAATACTGAAAGAGGTGAGTATAAAGCACAACCCTCAAACCACCATGGAGAAGTTAGCCACTTTTGGCGGTTTGGAGATAGCCATGATGGTGGGCGCCATGCTCGAAGCGTTTAATTTGGAGATGGTGATTTTAATAGATGGTTTTATTGCCACCGCTGCCATCTTGGTAGCGCAACAATTTATACCTGAAATAACCAACAACTGTATCTTCTGCCACACCTCCGAAGAACGAGGCCACAAAGAGCTTTTAAAGCACTTAAAAGCCGACCCCATACTCAATTTAGGTATGCGTTTGGGCGAAGGATCTGGCGTAGCGGTAGCACTACCAATTATTAAATCGGCGGTGGACTTTTTAACCCAAATGGCTAGTTTTGAAGAGGCTGGTGTGGATAATAAGGTGGAGATTAAGGAAAAGGTATTGATTGGTTAGGCTGATAGAGAGTTTTTTGTACAATAATCCCAAAACTAAAAAATCCGCGTATTTACCTACGCGGATTTTTTAGTTTAAATTTTTAGATGCAAATTACTCTGCTTTATCAATCTCTTCGTTTAAAACCTCAATCTCTTTTTTGCTCTTTTCAACAGCGCTTTTCTGTTTCTCTACATTTTTTTCAGCTTGTTTGATCTTTTCATTCTTCACTTTCTCCTCATCGGCAGTGATTTCACCCTTCTCTTTTTGCTTTTTCACCTTCTCTTTAGAGACTTTAATTTTCTCTTCGTTTGCTTTGATTTGATCCTCTTGCTTTTTTACTTTTTGCTCAGCCAAAGCTTTTTGTTCTTTATTACTTTTTGCATCAGCTGAACGTTGTTGACCAAACTCCTTGCCCGACAAATCACCTTTATCTTTACCGTAAGCATTACCTTTAGACTTAGTGCTATCAGATTTCTCCTCTTTTTTGTTCAAATCATCGTTCTTCTTCTCTTTAGACTTCTCAACCTCTTTCGCGACAGAATCTACCTCTTTCGATTTCTTACCATGAGTTTGTGTCTTATCCTCTTTCTGCTTGTGATCCTTTCCTTGTCCTTGCGCAAAAGCAACCGAGCTTACTATACAAAACGACAATGCAATCAATAATAACTTTTTCATAATTCTAACAATTAAATATCATTTAACAAGGTATCTATCTCACTCTGAGCATTTTCAATTTCTAAATCAGATGATTTTATGGCTTCATCTAATTTATTCGTCGATTGCTCTATAACTGCATTTTGAGGTTGTGACAACTCGGATGCATTCTCTGCTTTCTTACTTTCTCCAGCACACGAGAGCATCAATCCTAAAAAAGGAATAAAATAAAATTTCATTTTCATATTTATCAATTTTTAATTAACGTCGTTTTTTAGAGTGGTTTCTGATCTCCACTTTGTATATTCAACTTATAAACTATCAGAATTGAGTGTTTTATCCCTAAATATACATTTAAATACGGTGCTGACAAAAAAAATAAGATGCTATACAGCATATTCAAGTTAACAAACCAATACTAAAACGCGCTAACCTGCTCAACACAACCAAAATACAACTACTACAAAATGTAAACACTACCTCACAAAGAGCTCCTTACAGCGCTTTGAATGGATAAAGAATGGGATCCAAATAGCAGCCACTACAATTGATCGAGCTAAATCGCCTAAACCTTGAGTGTTACTAATCTCTGGAATTAGCATAATGGCGATTTGATCAAGTAGCGTAAATAGCACTACTAAAATATAGTAGTAGATCATAAACTGCGGAAATCGTCGATCAAACCTAAAAGCCAAGAAAAGTAAGGCTGTTGGTATAATTATTAACGCGCTTTGTATGAATAGCTCAAATGCTAAAACAACTTGGTATAGTCGTAAACTCGAAATTGTAGTAAGATTCCAAGTTGAATTCGAAAAATAGCCATTTTTAAAAAGAGAGAAGATAGTAGCTAAAATGGTTATAAAAAGACCAATAATGGGCATAACTACCCAACCATTGATATTGGCATAGCGCCACTCCACGCGCGTCTTAATAGCTTCATAAAGCTGATTCATTTTATATAGTCGGTACAACACAACGGCAACTACTATAAAAAACAAGAGTAGAAGACTAAAATTGAAATCTTGCATCGAATTGGACAAAGCAAGTTTATTGTAAGAAAAACTATAGCACATTACATTTTTGGCGTTCTCAATATCGGCAATAAAAGTAGAGGCAAAAGTGGCTGGTACAAAATTCTTCTTGGTCTTATAATCGTAAGAGAGTATGAGAATTTTATCGCTATAACTCGAGG
This sequence comes from Breznakibacter sp., assembly GCA_018055415.1. GTDB lineage: Bacteria > Bacteroidota > Bacteroidia > Bacteroidales > Marinilabiliaceae > JAGPHP01. The sequence continues at coordinate 3,100 of JAGPHP010000238.1, forward strand.
TGTAATTAAAACTAAAACACTCATTATCGATACGCTTATCAGTGCAAGTAACATCCCAATTAACAGGAAACTTCACCAATATAGAGTGACTCAAATGCAACGGAAACTCTAAATAAAGTGGAGCTTTACGATTTGAGAAATTTTTACCATAGGTATTTAATTTCGTATTGATATTATAGGCTGTCACCTCAGCATTGATATTGTTTTTTCGAAGAGTATCGGCAATCTTCCAAAAGTC
>JAGPHP010000239.1 GCA_018055415.1 Breznakibacter sp.
ACTTCCAACTTAAAAAAGAGGGGAAAGTCGCTTAACCGTAATATTGTAAGATTTGCACTTTTCCTTTTTTTATCAGCCTCATTGTGGTTTATTAATACCTTGAGAAAGAGCCATATTGACGAAATAAGCTATCCAATTGAGTTTATTAATATTCCTGAGGGAAAGGTGGTTGACAGCTCAATTACGCCTCAATTTAAGCTCAAAGTTAAAGCGGATGGGTTTACACTAGCTAGGTACTACTTCTCTTCCGATTTACAACCTCTTACCGTTGATTTGTCAGTTGTTACCGGATTGGTGCGTCGCTCCTCGCAAGGTTTATGCATCAGTGGGGTGGCGCTTGAAAGATATCTGAATGAAAATGTTGCTAAAGATGTTCAGGTCTTGTCGGTTGAACCCGATACGCTCTTTTTATTGTTTACTGACGAAGGGGTTAAAAAAGTACCCGTTGAGTTACAAATTGATATTAAATATCAAAAACAGTATAATCAGTCCGACCAGATCATACTCTCTCCCGATTCAATACTCATCTCTGGTCCTACCTCAATTATTAATCAGATAAACTCTATTAAGAGTGTTCCTTCAACTTATAGAGATATTAAAGATTCAATTAAATTCTCAACAGAACTTATTATTCCACTGCACGTTATTGCAGGAAATGCCTATTGTAATGTGGTGGTTCCTGTTGAACCATTTACCGAGTCAAAAATCAAAGTACCCGTTAGAGCGGTTAATTTACCTTCTGATTTAACGGTTAAGTTTTTCCCTGCCGAGATTACAATTGCTTATCAAGTGGCTGTAAGTAAGATCAATACTGTAACTCCATCTTCGTTTAGTGTTGAGGCCGATTTCAAAGAGTTCTCGGCTATTGCACCTCCAGAAAAAATGAGAGTACGAGTTGAGAAACAGCCTTTGTATGTAAAGGAGCTGATCTACTCTCCACTGCTAATTGATTATTTAATGGAGCATAAAAAATAGCATTGTGGCAAAAAATATCTTAATCACTGGTGGAATAGGTACTGGAAAATCAACATGTGCAAAATTTTTTACACTTTTAGGTGTTCCTCTTTTTAATGACGATTTAGTGGGACGTTTTTTAACGGATAACGATTTAGATGTCAAGCGAGCGATTGTGAACCTTTTCGATAGCTCTATCTATGTGGATGGTATGTTAGATCGTAAACGAGTGGCATCTATTGTCTTTAACGATAAAAAAATATTATCAGATCTCTCTTCCATTATTCATCCTGCCGTTCAAAGGAGTTATTTGGAGTGGCGTGTTCAAAATCAATACGCACACTATACATTGCGCGAATCTGCATTAGCAAATAACGATTCAAAGTTGTTTGATGCAGTAATTGTTGTTGATGCGCCTCTAGAATTAAGAGTTAATCGTGTGGTAAAACGTGATAATTGTTCCTCCGAAGAGGTAATTCGTCGAATTAACAGTCAAATAACACAAGAGAGTCGTTTAGAAATGGCAAATTTTATAGTTTTGTGCGATGATAAGCAACTTGTTATTCCACAAATATTAAATATTAACAATTCTTTATTAAATCAATAAAATGGGATTATTTGGATCATTAGCTGGGGCTAGTCTAGGCTGGTTTACTTTAGGGCCAGTTGGAGCAATAATTGGCCTTATTGTGGGCCATGTGGCAGAGGAGTCATCAAGTCGTTCTTCGCAACAAAATATAAATACCACTGCGCGCGATGGATTTATAGCCTCATTATTGGTGTTAATGGCGGCAGTTATGAAAGCCGATGGCAAAGTGGTGCGTTCGGAGTTATCGTTTGTTAAAGCTTATCTGGTTCGAACATTTGGTGAGCAAAAAGCCAGTGAAGCGCTTTTAATGTTGCGTGAGATCTTAAATAAAGAGATTCCGGTAAGAGATGTCTGTACGCAGATTAAGGCTAATGTTGATTATTCGTCGAGATTAGAGCTTCTACACCTTCTTTTTGAGGTTGCAAAGTCAGACGGTAGCATTCCGCAAGCAGAATTAAATGTGTTGCAGGAGATTGCAAAATATTTGGGACTTTCAGCTACCGATTATACCTCTATTTTAAATATGTATATCGAAAGCACCGAGTCGGCTTACAAAATTCTTGAAATAAGTGCCGAAGCAACCGATGATGAAGTGAAAAAGGCGTATAGAAAAATGGCTCTTAAATATCATCCCGATAAAGTAAGCCATCTGGGCGAAGAGTTTCAAAAAACCGCTGGTGAGAAGTTTCGTAAGGTTAATGAGGCCTACGAGAAAATTAAGAAGAGTAGGGGACTCGTTTAGTTTTTTTAGCAATTAATTATACTTTGTTTTTGTAATTCACTCAATAAACTTATTTTTGCCCCACAACTTAAAAATTATAAAATGTTAAAAGGAATATTAGCAATATCAGGTCAAAAAGGTCTATTTAAACTTATCTCTCAGGCCAAAAACAGTATAATCGTTGAGTCGTTGTTAGACGGAAAGCGCTTTCCTGCTTATGCCTCAGCTCGTATTAGTGCCTTAGAAGATATATCAATTTATACACAAGATGGTGAGGTTAAACTCTCTGATGTGTTATTTGATATTCACACCGCTCTTGAAGGTAAAGCGGTTGAAGAGCAAGCACTTGCAAATGATAAGATCAAATCGCAGTTTGAGAAGTATATTCCAAACTACGATAAGGAGCGCGTTTACGTCTCTGATATGAAGAAACTCTTTACATGGTATAACCTTCTTGTAGGTACTCCATCTTTTAAGTTTGAAGCAAAAACAGCCGAAGCTTAATTTATTAGCCAATCATATAAAACGAGTCTAAAGCATTAAATGTTAGACTCGTTTTTTAATGACTTAACCAAGATATTGTATCTCATTTTTTCAACCAATGCCCATGTCTCTTTAGCGAAACTTTGCGATTTTCCTTCGCGGGACTCTGCGTAATAACCTATTTCAACTACCTGCCATTACTCCCAATATCACTTATTTAGGGGCTGCTGAAAAACAATCAAAGCATTTAATATCAATATTTTGCGAGATACAAAACGTATTAAACTGCAAGGGAATTTGCAAAATATCTTGCATTAACAAATCTAAAAGTATCTGCGAGTTCAACCGCCTTCGTCAAAATGCGTTAAGAAAAATCAGGCTATTGCCGTAAAAGTCAGTGCTGTTTGAGCGCAGCGAGTTTTACTGACTTTAGGCAATAGCCTGATTTTTTACCATTTTGGCGTAAGCGGCGGCTTTTTTTGTTTACTTTTTGCAGCTGAAGGCAAAAAGTAAAAGCCGTGCGGCTCGAGCACAAATAGAATCACAAAATACCAATTTAGTTTTTCAGCAGACCCTATTT
>JAGPHP010000240.1 GCA_018055415.1 Breznakibacter sp.
GCTTGATCCCGAAGATGCCTTGATGGATTTGATAAAGGCACTTCACGAACAACTTTTAGGGCGAGTAAAATCGGTATCAACGGGCGAAGCATACATGCAATCACATCCAGGAGCCATTATACCAATGCCATCGAACTCCAATGCGGTATTTCAAACGGGAGGTGTGTGGGAAGATTTTTCGACTCCAAACCGCGACTTACGTCTGCTCATTGCTATGGATGCGGTGCTAGGATTTCCTGAGCGTGTAGCCACCTCGCCACAAGATTTTAAAGTATCGAGTTCCGATACTCCAGAAGAGATTAAAAAGATGCTTCAAAAGATACTAGACAAAAAGACATCTGAATTAACAATAAGCTATACCCGCTCCAACGGAACGATGCAAGAGCTAACAGTTGCCGAGATTCTTAATCGCCGTGAAGCCTTTGAAGTAGCGTACAACCCGAACGACTGTGCAGAAATCAGATGGGGAGCGCCTTTGGGCAGCGGCGAGCGTAGCAGCTGTAAACGACAAGCACCGGTAAATCAACAGAAAACCATGCAGGTGGTGCGTAAATGGTTTAGTAAGAGGTTGCATCCGCCAACGTAAAAAATGATTGTCGCGCAAAGACGCAAAGGCGCAAAGAAAAAAGATTGAGATCACGAAAAACAATCCACATAATAGCTAACTAAACTTTGCGGCTTGGCGTCTTTGCGCGAAATTTCTTTTGAACTCACTTTACCTCATGCGTTCCATCAGCAAGAAAAGTAATTGATGGAGGGTTATGGGTTTGATTAAACAGGTCGTAGCTCTTTTTAAGATCACCCCAAAGCGAGACAAAATCTTTATTTTTACCATATCCCTTAGTTAGTCGGGCATAAGTTGCATCGGTTAATTGAGCGGGAAAGATGGTCATCTCAATATCCTTTTGACCACTATTGTAGGCTTCTATACAGTAAACAAACAGCTCTTTTATCTTTTCATCATTAACAGCAATACAACCCGACGACTCGCATCCTCCATGAATAAATATCAAACTCCCCAAGCGTCCCTTCTTACCTCTAATACTATCAGATGCGTTAGGGTAATTTATCTTCATCGACAAAAAATATTTGCTGTAGGGGTTTAACTCCGATATACGATAAAATCCCTCTGGAACTTGATAATCCTTATAACATCGTTTAGGTCCAATTTCGCCAGATATCTCGCAAATAGGGAACTCCTTAAGTAAAATATAAGCTGAATCTGACACATTTTTAGCCCACAATTCAATCTTCTTCTCTGTTTTAAAGGCTCGCATATATATGCGCAAACTATCGCGAGAAATCGAGTTGTCTGCAAGAGTTTTTGCAACATTTTTCTCTTTACTCGTGTAGGCCATTTTTACGCGAGTATGATTTAACTGCTCATCGCGAAAAGTGCAGATAACAGCTCCTGAGCTAAGAAATAATATAGTGATAAGTAATAGTAGATATTTCATGATTGATTTTAATATAATGGTCAAAAATAGTCAAAAGCCTCTAAAAGCAAGGCATAGAGTTGAGAATATATAGCGTAAAAGCATAAAAACATCATATTGTTCGGGTCAATTATGACGAAAATGAACCTATCTTTACAGAAAACAATAAGATGCTATACGATAACGAGGAAGTTTTTCACTTTGGGGGTGAAGATGGTGGTATTTCAATATTCAGAACGACTATAGGAGGCGAAGTGCGGTTTATTTACAGTCACTCAGAGTGTTATTTAGATGACAATGAGGAGCTAAAGTTCTCATCAAAAAAAGAGGAATTTGCTTCATTTGAAGAGGCATTCAAACAAATTAACGACAATTATCCTTGGTATTCGATGATTATTGATGTTAACAAGGATTACAAAACCTATGTGCTCGATCAAATTGAGTATAGCCCAAATATGGTTGGAAAATCTAAGCAAGAGATTGAAGCAGCCAAAGTGCGTGCGAATGATAAATTTGAGGAGGGAGAGAACTTGTGGGAATTACTAAATGAAGAATAGAGAGAAACAGAGGATCGAGAACTAACTTCATGTTTAATCTATCGATAAAAAAAGCCTAACAGCTCAACATAAATCGAGCTATTAGGCTAAGAACACACTGTTATTTAAAAAACTAAGAGAAAAGTCCTACTTCACACCTCCACCAAGAGCTTTGTACAGATTAACACTATAATTATATTGCTCTAACCAATCGTTAATCTGATTTAATTGCACCGTGAGTAGGTTTTGCTGTGCTAAAAGCACTTCGGTATAGGTTGCTTCGCCAGCCATGAGTAACTCCTCGGTATAATCAACCGCTTTGGTTAATGCCTCAATCTGCTTGATTCGAAAACTATCTTTCTCAACCGACATGTGATAGCTATACAAAATATCCGATACCTCTTGGCCTGCAATAGTAACGGTATTTTGAAAGTTTAACAAAGCCTCCTCTTGTTGCGCTTTTGCAATCTTTATATTACCTCTTAATTGACGCTTCATAAAAAGGGGCTGTGTGATACCTCCAACCACATTAGCTGCCAAATTAGCAGGTTTGAAAAAATCTGAACCACCAATAAATCCTACTGAAAGAGGACTAATTGTTAGCGTAGGATATAAACTCGCCTGAGCAGCTTTAGTCAAATTGTAGGCCGAGCGAAAATTAAGCTCTGCCTGTTGTACATCGGGACGTTTGGCTAAAAGCTGTACAGGAACACCATGATAGAGCTTGTCTGGAACAATAGGCTTATTCATGACCGAGCGAGCCACTGCGCCAGGACGACGTCCTAACATTGTACAAATAGCATTCTCTTGCTGACGAATTTTGCTCTCCAACACAGGAATCATCAACTGCGTACTATAAAGAAGCGCATTACTTTGCTCAACAGCTGCCTGATTTTGTTGACCCGCATTTTTGAGCGCTTGCATCGTTTCGGCACTTTGAGTTAACAGTATTTCGGTGGCTTTTGTAATGCGCAACTGCTCATCGAGAGCCATAAGGTTATAATAACCGTTTGCAATTTTTGCAACTAAAGCCGTTTGAATAAGGTTACGATAAGCATAACTATTCAAATAACTAGCATATTTGGCACGCGACAAATCAGTTTGCTTTCCCCAGAGATTCAACTCCCAAGAGGCCGAAAGTCCAAGAGTTCTTACAGTCGTACTATTTTCGAGAGCCGTATTGCCCTCGCCAGTTGTACGGGTGTGGTTCACCTGGCCTACCGCCGATAACGATGGCAAAACAGCCGCTTTAGCAATTTTGAAGTTTGCCTCAGCTTGAGTTATTCGAGTATAAGCTATTTTTAAATCAACATTTTTCTCCAAACCTTCGGTGATAAGAGTTTG
>JAGPHP010000241.1 GCA_018055415.1 Breznakibacter sp.
TACATGAACACTTTAGAATCCCAAACACGTTTTCTTGATGATCTGAATCTTCAGATTATTGATAATGATAAGTTAAGAATTGATGATATTAGTTGTTCAACTTACAACCAACTTAGTTCAATAGAAGAGTTACTAAACGAACTGAAAAATGAAAATAAACAGCTAGTAGAAAATATTTCTGGACATAACTTTATCTTAAAAAAATACCAAAAGCTCATCTGGTATAGAAAAGATCAATACATAAACGACTTGGAAGAAAACTTTCCCGATAGTACGTTTTCACCTTATGTAAATCTCTATTTGCAAATAAAAGAAAAAGGTAGAAAATTTGATGATATAGATTTCCTTTTTACTCTAAAGGAAGGGCTACTATCTGATACTTTTAAAAAAGAAATTGTACAGCAAAGAAAATATGCCAGCGAATACAAAAAAGAAGTACGAAATTATATCAATGGACTATTCGAATATCGTTCAAGGCTCTTGGTCATCCGAATAGACTTAAGCTACCGTAAAGGACTTTTTAGAGAAGTCACCACCAATATTTTAAATAAACCATTGTCAAAAAAAGAACATAAACTTGAAGCTTTAAAGGCATGGTCACTTGAAGTTAAAGAACATAGAAAGAAGCTTCTTAAGTATCTCAAGAAACAATACTCAAAAGGATTTCTAGGCTACATGTGGAAACTGGAATATACCGAGATAAAATCTTTTCATTACCACATGATGTTTTTCTTAGATGGCTCTGAGCATAGAGAGGACATCACAATAGCTCAAGATATCGGTAACCTTTGGGTTAATCAGATTACGCAAGGAGATGGTCTATATTGGAACTGCAATGCGAATAAGGATAAATATCGGAATCTAGGAATAGGAATGATTAATCACAATGACGAAGCTCTCAGAAATAATGTACTAGAAACGGCGCTCTATCTAGTAAAAAGGGATTATCTAATTCGTTCAGTTATGTTTAATGCGAAGAATAGAGCTTTTGGCAAAGGCCAGATACCCGAAAAGAGCAAATCAGGAAGGCCTAGAAAAGATGGCTTCAAAGGCTTTGAGCTATAAAGAAATACAAATTAACTCAGATATATATTATTTAAAAAAAACAGACGAAACTTGCTATTTAGGACTATGTAGCTTTCCTGTGCTATTTGATGCGTGTTGAAATACTCTTGATTAAAAAGAGCTGGTTACAGTTATATTGAAAATATGTTAAAACTACAGGCATGAAAAAGCCCCGATGATGTTCTAACTTGCCGGAAAGTCATCAACGAGGCTTGTATCTTTAAACAACAATTAGGGGTTTAATCCGCCTTGTGTCTGTGAACCATTTTACAGGTAAAGGCGGATTTCTCAAGCGTTAGAAGCATGGAAATCACAAAAAATTATAGTAACCAACAGTTAGACCTGTTCAACAGCCTACCAAATAAGCCGTATTGCATGGATGAGAAGCCCGGCTTCATGCTCATTCGTACCAAATCTATTGCGGTCAAAAAACCATATATCCAAGTCAATCCACCACTTATGACGATTTACTTTGTCTTTGATGATGACAAAGAAGATTCTGCTTTATCGTGGTTCGATGCAAACTTGCCTAAGCCGTTGTGGACGACACAAAACCCTGAAAATGCACATAGCCATCACTGCTACAAACTTGAGATACCGCTTTGCACAAGCGAATTTGCGAGCGTTAAGGCGATCAAGTACGCACAGGCAGTGTATTACGCTTATGCTTTAAAGCTTGGTGCTGACCTTGGCTATTCACAATTAATCACTAAGAACCCATTACACCCTAAATGGCGTACAACGTACTGGACTGACTGTGCTTATTCTCTTGATTACCTTGCAGACTTTGTAGACCTGCCGAAGAAGCTACCCAAAAAACTTGAAGTTGTTGGACTTGGCCGTAATGTCACAATGTTCGAGAAAGGCCGTCATTGGGCGTATAAGGCGATTCGTGACTATATGCACCACAACTCAAGCTATGAGTGGGAAAAGGCTGTTAGAGCGCAAATTGAAGCGATTAATAACAGTTTTGAAGATCCAGTGCCGTACAGTGAAGTGAAAGCGACAGCTAAGAGCATTGCTAAGTGGGTATGGCAGCGATTCAGCTATGGCGGTTTTAGTGAGATACAAGCAAAGCGTGGTGCTAAAGGCGGGGCTAAGTCTAAACGCGGTGTTAAGGCAGATTCAGAGCGCACGATGAAGCCTTGGGAGGCTATGGGAATCAGTCGGGCGTGGTATTATCGACAGAAGAAAAAAGGGTTTATTGAGTAGACCAAATAAGCCTTATCAGATAACAGCCTTTGTACGTGTCTCTTTTTAAATTTTAATTTGGGTTTCTATGTCTAATTTACCTTTATACCGTATTACTACTTCTTTTGATGAAGCACTTTTTTGGATGGATCAAAGTATGGCTTTCTTTGAAAGTTCAAAAGTTTTAGATAATAGTCCTAGTGAATATACTTCTATGCCTATTATTACCTTACAGTCTTTTAGTGTTGAGTGTTCTTTAAAAGCTTTGTTACTTTTGAGTCTTGATAAATATCCAGAGAAGCATGATTCAATTATTCTTTTTGAGCGTCTGCCTGATGCTTTAAAAACTGACTTATCTAATCAGTTTTTTTCTGAGTACACTTTAAATCTAAAAGATGCTCTTGAGGCGACAAAAGGAGATTTTATTGGGTCACGTTATCATTTTGAAGATTTTAAAAAGTCTTATGTTGGAAGAACTTTTTCGACAGGTTATTTAGAGGCTTTATCTGATTTTTTCATTAAATATATTAAATTTAATGGGGATGCAATTTATAGTAATCGAGGTGGCGTTACACGTAACCCTAGTGTAACTTTAGAAGATAGTTTACAACCATAATTATAACATGAAAGCATTATCAGTTATTGAGCTTGCTAAGCTTTATGGCATGACACGTCAAGCGGTTTATAAACAAGTAAATAAAGGAAATTTAAGCAAGAACAGTGACAGCAAGATTGACCTTGCGGAAGCTATACGTGTCTTTGGTGAACCTTCGCAACGTGTGAACCAGTTACAGACAACCGATACACAAAAGTTGTCAGAAGTTAACATACTGGAACAACAGGTTCACATGCTTCAAAAACAACTTGAGTTTGCTCAAGAGCGTGAGCAGTTCCAACGTGACGAATTGAAAGCTAAGAACAATCAGCTACAAGCTAAAGATGAGCAGATAGAATCGCTACAGCGTTTGCTAGGTGCACCAAAACCACAGCAACAGGTCGAACAGGTACAAGAGCCGACACTTGAACCAATTCAACCGATACCAATG
>JAGPHP010000075.1 GCA_018055415.1 Breznakibacter sp.
AATTAAAAAATAAGATATGATACGAGACATGGTTAAGATTGACGAAGCGCTTTGTACGGGTTGTGGCGATTGCGTGCCTGGCTGTCACGAGGGTGCTTTGCAAATTATCGATGGTAAAGCGCGTTTAGTTAGTGATTTGATGTGCGATGGATTGGGCGCTTGTATTGGTCATTGTCCGGTTGGTGCCATTGAGATTGAGAAGCGTGAGGCTGAGGCGTATGATGAGGCTAAGGTTATGGAGTTAATGGTTCCTAAAGGTAAAAATACCGTAATAGCTCATCTTGTACATTTAAAAGAGCATAAAGAGTTTGAGTATCTAAAAGAGGGTGTACAGTGGATGCGCGCTAATCAGGATAAGCTTCCGTTTAAGATGGAAGAGGTTACAAGTGTTGTACACAACACACCTATTGAAGGTGGCGGAAAATGTGGTGGTGCAACGGCTGTAGTGGCTACAAAACCTGCGACCCATTCGCATGGTGGTATGCAACATGCAGGCGGTGGTTGTCCTGGCTCGGCAGAGCGTGTAATAAGCAAACCTTCGTTCACAATGGATAAAGGTCCTGTTGCTTCAGGCGATAGCGAATTACGTCAGTGGCCAGTGCAGTTGCATTTAGTAAGCCCTATGGCCTCCTATTTTAGAGGTGCCGATGTAGTCTTGGCGGCCGATTGTGTGGCGTTTGCCATGGGCAATTTTCATGCACGTTTCTTAAAAGGTAAAACTTTAGCTATTGCTTGTCCAAAATTAGATTCGGGCATGGATGTTTATCGCGATAAGCTTGTGGCTATGATCAATGATGCTAAAATTAATACTCTTACGGTGGTTATCATGCAAGTTCCATGCTGTGGCGGCCTAATGCAAGTGGCCAAAAATGCTACCGAAATTGCCGCTCGTAAAATACCTGTTAAACGCGTGATTGTGAGCGTTGAGGGCGAGGTTTTAGAGGAAACTTGGGTTTAAAATAGGCAGAAGTGGCTAAGCAGAAGGCAGACGTGAGGCAATTAAATCCAGTGGAGAGCCGTAGGTCTCGACCGATTTGGTAGCCACGGATTTCAATCCGTGGGAAAAGGTGGGGTGTAGAGACGTCCATTTATGGCGTCTCCACATCTTCGAGGTGATTTTATTTTGCGTCTTATGCGCCTTCTTAGCGTCTTTAGCGTAATAACCCTGCTTTTGCGCCACAACCTTTTTTTTACAATCAATTAAGATAAAAACATATTAATTTATTTATAACTTTTTAATACAACGAAAGAATGTCAATGTTTTGTTATCAGTGCCAAGAGGCATCAAAGGGAGTAGGATGCTCTATTAAAGGTGTTTGTGGAAAAGATGAGCAAATTGCTCAGTTACAAGATGTTTTGCTTTATGCAGCCAAAGGTGTTGCATACATAAGTGAAATAGCTAAAAAGAGTGATATTAACACATCGGCTGCCGATAAATTCATCATCGATGCTATGTTTATCACCATCACTAATGCCAATTTTGATGGTAAGAAGATTGCCTCAAAAATTGCCGAAGGTATTAAATTAAGAGACCAGCTTAAAAGTGAAGTTATTCTTAAAGGCATTGATTATAAAGAGGTTGATTGTACCAAATGGACACCAAAATCGGAGTCAGAATACTATGTTAAAGCACTCACTATTGGCATTTTATCGGTTGCCGATGATGATGTTCGTTCTTTAAAAGAGCTTCTGATTTATGGTTTAAAAGGGATGGCTGCTTATGCCGAACATGCTTATAATCTTGATTATACAAGTGCCGATATCAATGCATTTATGACTAGCGCATTAGCAGCAACGGCATCAACAACCATCACAGTCGATGAGCTATTGGGCTTGGTTCTTGAGTGTGGCAAATTTGGGGTCGATGCAATGGCTCTTCTTGATAAAGCCAACACTTCAAGCTACGGAAATCCTGAAATTACTAAGGTAAATATTGGCGTGGGTACAAAACCTGGCATCTTAATATCGGGTCACGATTTAAAAGATATGGAGGAGCTTTTGGCTCAAACTGAAGGAACTGGAGTTGATGTTTACACCCACAGCGAGATGCTACCTGCTCACTACTATCCTGCCTTTAAAAAATACAGCCATTTTGTGGGTAACTACGGCAACGCTTGGTGGCAACAAACGGCTGAATTCGAATCATTTAACGGTCCTGTGTTATTGACAACCAACTGTTTGGTTCCGCCAAAAGATAGCTACATAGATCGTGTTTATACAACGGGTGCTGCTGGTTTTGATGGTTGCAAACATATTGCTGATCGCGCGAATGGTGGTAAAAAGGATTTTTCTGAAATAATTGCGCATGCAAAAAAGTGTGCAGCTCCTACTGAAATTGAAAAGGGTGAAATAGTTGGTGGCTTTGCTCACAATCAGGTTATTCAGTTGGCCGATAAGGTGGTAGAGGCTGTGAAATCAGGCGCTATCAAGAAGTTTGTGGTAATGGCTGGATGCGATGGCCGCATGAAATCACGCGAATACTATACCGACTTTGCACAAGAACTTCCGCAAGATTCTGTTATCTTAACAGCTGGTTGTGCGAAGTACCGATATAATAAATTAGAGCTTGGGGACATCGGTGGCATCCCACGCGTTTTAGATGCAGGTCAGTGCAACGACTCATACTCGCTAGCGGTGATAGCATTAACGCTTAAAGATGCTTTCGGACTCGAAGATATCAACGATCTACCGATCGTTTATAATATTGCTTGGTACGAGCAAAAGGCTGTTATTGTGTTACTTGCACTATTGCATTTGGGTGTAAAGAAAATCCATTTAGGTCCAACACTCCCAGCTTTTATCTCACCAAACGTTTTAAAAATTCTTATATCGAACTTCGGAATTTCTGGTATATCTACCGTTGAAGAGGATTTCAAAACAATGGGAATTGTTGAATATGGTGAGAATTAGGAATTAGGCAGAAGGGTCAAGGCAGAAGGCAGAAGGGTTTTTACTTCGAGATTCTCTTTAAGTAAAAAAGTTTTAAAACTCATATTTTTTACTTCTGCCTTCTGCCCTCAGCCTTTAATACCAATTAACGTAAATTATAGCCATACATTACACATCCGTAAAGCCTATTAACACAACACCATCAATCAAGGATAATCTTTGGTTGATGGTTTTTGTGTTTCTTTTGGTTGCTATTCTACTCACCATCACAAAACTTAAAGCTCCACACCCTATGTTATTGGCCGATAGGTTTTTGCCAGGTTCTGGGTGGCTAGAGATTCTGCTGGTAGCGAGTTATGGTGCTTTTATCGCTCATCAACTATCCGACTATAAAAAGATAGCTATTTGGCGTGGTCGCTTGTGGACGTTATTCTCAGTGGTATTCTTTTCGCAATTGCTATTAGGACTTGCCGTTAGTGACCTCTTTTTAATGTCGGGTAAACTTCATCTGCCCATACCGGCCATCATCATTGCGGGTCCCATCTACCGCTGGCAATTATCGGTCATGACCATCTTGTTTCTCTCTACTATCCTGCTTTCTGGGTCGGCTTGGTGTAGCCATTACTGCTACTTTGGGGCTTTAGATGGTGTAGCGTCTCGTGGTAAAACGAGTAAGAGCACCTTTCAAAAGTTTAAACTCTTTAAATACACCTTTTTACCGCTGCTGGTTGTTGGCGCTTTTTTGTTCCGATGGTTTGATGTGAGTTGGCAAATAGCCGTCGGGGTGGGGGCTTCGATTGGTGTTTTAGGAATCCTTTCAATGCTCTATTTCTCAGGCAGGTATGGTAAAATGTTCCATTGCACTGTTTTTTGCCCGTTAGGAACATTAACGCATCTTATCGGAAAGATAAATCCGTTCAGAGTGGTCATTGCCTCTTCTTGCACAAGTTGCATGGTGTGCAAAACATCGTGTAAATACGACGCTTTAAATGGCGAAAATATTTTGGCCAAAAAACCGGGCATAACTTGTACTCTGTGTGGCGATTGCTTGAGTTCATGCCACAACCAATCGTTGCAATACAAATTTTTCAACCTTTCTCCTAAAAGAGCAAGAGATCTATTTGTCTTGATTTCAGTTACTTTACATGCAGTGAGTCTTGCTTTAGCTCGTATTTGAATTGATTCTAAACAAAATTTAACTTATCTTTATATGCTAAAGGCATTATATATTAATAAGTTTATCAAAATATTTTAATGTATTTTAAGATTAGGGCAAAAATCTTTAATGATAAGAATAATGGAAGAAAAAGAGGTGAAGAGTAAAAAGTGGCGCATCCCCTTGTGGCTTTATGCAATGAGTGGTCTGTTAGTTGGCATTTTTGCATTTAATATTTATATCTCAAAAGCGTGGTCTTATTTGTCTGACGATCCCAATGCATGTGTAAATTGTCACATTATGGCCCCTCAATATGCAACTTGGAATCACAGTTCACATCGTGAGCGAGCAAATTGTAATGATTGCCATGTGCCGCACGATAATGTTTTTCGTAAGTATTTCTTCAAGGCTAAAGATGGTGCCCGTCACGCGTCGATGTTTACGTTGCGCATGGAGCCACAAGTGATTTTCATTCATGAAGAGGGACAGAAAGTGGTACAAGAGAATTGTATTCGTTGCCACACAGAACTTTTAACCGACTCCAAGTTGATGACTCAAACAGCTTTTGAAGCACATTCAAAAACCGATCGTCCATGTTGGGAGTGCCATCGCGAAACGCCTCACGGTAGGGTTAATAGCCTTTCGAGTGTCCCAAATGCCCGAGTCCCATTGCCCGAAAGTCCCGTCCCCGAGTGGTTAAAAAAACAGTAGGGGCAACCCTCGTGGTTGCCCAAAACATAAACCCCACGTGGTTGCCCAAAACAGATCATTAAAATATATAATCATTTAACATTAGTGCAACCACAAGCGTTGCCCCAACAAACAAAAAACAATATGAAATCATTCTTCGACAAAATCAACGACAACCCTGTTTATAAATGGGGTGTTTTTGCGGGTGGAGCTATCATCATCTTTTTATTAGGTGTTTTAGCTACCTCCATAATTCAACGCCGCACAGAGGCTGAGTTTGTATATACGCCACAAGCGAAGTACGATCAGTTTGAACCTCGAAATGAAGTGTGGGGACAAAACTTTCCTCGTGAATATCAATCGTATATGCAAACGCGTGACACATCTTTTAAGAGTAAGTATAATGGTAATGCAACAGTTGATATGCTCGAAGTTGATCCGCGTTTGGTGATTCTTTGGGCTGGATATGACTTCTCTAAAGATTATAAACAGGGTCGTGGACATGCCTATGCCATCGAAGATATTCAAAAAACCTTGCGTACGGGCTCTCCAATGGATGGGAAAAAGAGTCCTCAGCCAAACACCTGTTGGACTTGTAAAAGCCCAGATGTGCCACGTATGATGAATAAACAAGGTGTTGCCGAGTTTTATAAAGGCACTTGGGATTCTAAAGGCGCCGAAGTGGTGAATCATATTGGTTGCGGCGATTGTCACGATGCAAAAACAACGAATTTGCATATCTCTCGTCCTGCCCTTATTGAGGCTTTTGAGCGCCAAGGAAAGGATATCACCAAGGCAACTCATCAAGAGATGCGTTCATTGGTGTGTGCTCAATGTCATGTGGAGTACTATTTTGATAAACATAAAATTGAAGGTGTTTCATACTTAACATTTCCTTGGGATAACGGCGCAAATGCCGATGATATTGAGAAATATTACGATGATATTAAATTCTCCGATTGGACACACTCCATCTCTAAAGCACCTATGTTAAAAGCTCAGCATCCTGATTATGAGGTTTATAAGTTAGGTGTTCACGCTCAACGTGGTGTGTCGTGTGCAGATTGCCACATGCCCTATAAAAGCGAGGGTGGTCAAAAATTTACCGATCATCATATACAATCACCACTTAATAATGTGGCTAACTCATGCCAAGTATGTCATCGAGAAGAGGCTACACGCTTAATTGCTGATGTAACAGAGCGCCAAGATAAAATTATTCAAAATCGTGATGAACTGGAAGTTTTGTTGGTACGTGCTCATTATGAGGCAAAAACAGCTTGGGATAAAGGTGCAAAGGAGGAACAAATGAGCTCAATTTTGCAAGATATTCGTCATGCGCAATGGCGTTGGGATTTTGCCGCTGCGGGACATGGAAACTCGTTTCATGCACCAGTTGAAATTAGTCGAATAATATCTACAGGGATCACTAAAGTTCAGGATGCTCGTATAAAATTGGCGCGTTTGTTGGCTTCGTTAGGATACACCGAAGAGGTTGCTTATCCTGATATCTCAACCAAGGAAAAAGCACAAAAACTAATTGGATTAGATATTCCAAAAGAGCGTGAAGCAAAAAATAAGTTTAATGAAACTGTTCTTCCCGAGTGGCGCAAACAAGCTGACCAACGAGAAAAGAGCTATTCAAATTAGATAATAATCTCATTTGAAGTTAAAATCGATAAGGGAGCGATGTTTACCTTATCGATTTTTTTTATTTAATCCTTCAGGCAAGTTTGCAATTCTGCGGCTTTCATAGCTCAATGGTTTAGAATGTCTGTTAATTTTTGCTCTAAATCGCTTTTTTTATTCAATATTTTTACAAAATCTTTTTTTTAATGATAATAGTTGATAATTTTGTTGAATAAAAATGAACAATTTTGTTCTTGTTCGGTTGAACTATAAATTCTGATAATTTTTAGCTATGGCATCATATTCAATTAAAGAGCTAGAGAAGCTCTCTGGCATTAAAGCTCACACAATTCGTATTTGGGAGAAACGTTATAAAATAATCGTTCCTAGTAGAACTCAAACCAATATCCGTTTCTATTCCGATGAAGACTTACGTAAAATTTTGAATATCTCCATTTTAAATCAGAGTGGTATCAAAATTTCTAAAATTGCGAATCTCGACGGTAACGAGTTATCTGATAAGGTTTTGGATCTTTGTTTGGATATCAACAACACAAATGCTCAAATTGAGAATTTGATTGTGGCTATGTTCGAACTCGATGAAGCGAAATTTTATAATATTTTCTCAAACGCAATTATCAAATCTGGTTTTGATGAAGCTATAGAACGCATCATCTTCCCTTTCCTTAAGAGAATAGGCGTTTTGTGGCAAACAGGTACGGTGGCTCCTGCACAAGAGCACTTTGTTTCAAATCTTATCAGACAAAAATTAGTTGTTGCTATTGATAACATCGTATTACCAACAGATGTTAACAGAAAAACAATTGCGTTCTTCTTACCTGAAAAAGAGATGCACGAACTTGGGCTTTTGTTCTATAGCTTTATAGCTCGTAAAGAGGGTTTTGAAGTTCTTTATCTTGGAGCTTCCGTTCCAGTTGCAGATATTGAAGAGGTTTCTAAGGTTAAGCCTCATACAATATATTTTACATCTTTGGTGTCAAACTTAAAGAAGAGAGATATTCTTGAATGGTTCGGAAATATATCTGCAAGATACTCTGATAAGAAGTTCCTAATCTCGGGAATTACTGCCAGAGAGAGTCGATATCCTCTTCCAGCTAATTTTAGACCTGTGAAGTCGGTTTCAGACTTTAAGTCTATCTTAAATGAACTGAAAAATCAGTAAATAATAAAAAAAGAGAGGATTATTTTAATCCTCTCTTTTTCCATCTACCTGTGTTATAATAGATTAAAGTTATAACAAAACCTATTGACCAACCTATTGGAATTGACCACCAAATACCATCCGATCCGTAATGTTTGGATAGCCATACCGATAAAGGTATTCGAATTAACCACATCGAAAAAAGAGAGATAACCATTGGAAATATTGTATCACCTGCTCCTCGTAGCGCTCCGTGATATATAAACATGGCAGAAAATACTACATAAAATGAACTTACAATTACTAAATACTTTACCCCATGCTGAATCACTTCGGGTTCGTTTGTGGTTATAAACATCTGCATCAATTTATCTCCCCATGTAAACGTAATTGCCATAATGAGCAACGAAAAGAGTGTTGACATGAGCATAGTTGTGTAGAGCCCTTTTTTAACACGCTCAATTTTGTTTGCCCCAATATTTTGTCCTACAAATGCCGATAGCGCCGACGCAAAATTTAGTGCAGGCATTGAGGCCAATGAGTCTATTTTACTGGCTGCACTGTAGGCGGCAAGTACCGAGGTGTCGAAGTTGTTAATGATACGAATGAGCGCCATTAATCCTAGAGCTATAAAGGTTTGTTGAAACCCTGTAGGTAATCCAATTTTTAAACTCTGATAAAAAATCTCTTTGTCAAATCGGAGTTTCAAAAGATTGAGTTTAAAGAACGAATTTCTCTTTTTTAGGTATATCAATCCACTAATAAATGCCACAAAATGGGCAATGACGGTGGCAAATGCCGCTCCTGCTACTCCCCATTTAAATAGAACAACAAACGTCAAACATAAAACAATATTCACTACAGTAGCAATTACTAAAAAGAGAAGAGGGGTTCTCGAATCTCCAAGTCCCCGTAATATAGAGGAGATACTATTAAATCCGAAAAAGGCAACTGTACCAATCATATATACATTGAAGTAGGCAATGGCCTCTGGCATTACATCTGGACTTGTATTCAAAACCTCAAAGATCTCTCGACTAAAGGTGATTCCAAGTATTGATACAATTATTGAAGCCGCAAACAGGAATATAAAGATGGTTTCAATGCTTCTTTGAACTCTATTCATATCTTTTGCGCCAAAATATTGGGCTATCAAAATGGTCGCACCACTTCCTATCCCAATAACAAACGCAATAAGTGTATATATGATAGGGAAAGAGGCTCCAACGCCCGCTAAGGCTTCTTTTCCAATAAATTTGCCTACAATTATGGTGTCGGCAATGCTGAAAAGTTGTTGCAGAATATTCCCAACTACCATCGGCATCGCAAATTGAAAGATTAGTTTTCCCTCTTTACCAACAGTTAAATCTTTCATTCATTATTCGTTTTATTTATGATGCAAATCAACAAAATAAAATGGCTTAATCAAATCTGGATATCTTATATTTATAAGAATATTGACCAATGCGATTTTATTTGTGAGTTTGATCAACTATTTTTGTGGAATTTTTAGTTTTTAATCAACAATTTAAGCTCTCTTTTTGTGGTTTTTAGATTCATGATTTCTTTTTTGGGCTGTTTTTTATTATTTATGGTATGGACAATGCCCTCATTCGTTGCCGTTGGTGCAAACTATCAAAATCTAGATTCAATTTCACATTCGGAAGACAGTACAGCAGCTCTTGTTGTAACAGATTCGATCAAGAGAGTACTTTTTACTCCCTCTCCTTCAAGAGCATTTCCCTCATTTTTACTTAAATATAAGACACCCAGAACAACGCCAATCGTCTATTCTAAATCTCAAATGAGTCTTAAAAAGAGAGTGAGTGAAACTGATTTAATAAAAGATTCATTAGCAATCAATCTTAAAAGAGACTACACTGATCTCTCAGTTTTGGAGAGCGAGTATATGATTAACAACCCCTCTTTAGTTCGTTATGAATGGAGTCAAATACCCGAGCCGTCAAAGTTGCTTGAGCGTGGATTTATGAAACGAGCTTCAGCATTGGCTGAGACAAAAAAGCATCTTATTGATATTGACGATGAGCAGAAGAAAAAAATTCGAATTAAAAAGATAGCCTCTTCACCTTGGAAATTTGTTGGGGTTGATTATTTGCAATTGCAACAAAATGGTTATGCTAATTGGTCTCAAAGTGATGAAAATAATCTAACACTCTCTAATGATTTGCGTTTAAAATTAAGTTATAAGAAGGATAAGTCGGAGTGGGAGAGCTTTTTAGTCTCTAAAATTGGTTTGAATTATACCGCAGAGGAGGCTACGAATGTTAATGATGATCAGTTTGAATTAAATACTAAATATGGCTATAAAGCCTCAAGTCATTGGTATTATAGTGGTAGTTTAAATCTTAAAACACAACTCTTTTACGATAGTTACGAAGATTCAAATGGCAATAAGGTCTATAAATCTGGTTTTATGTCGCCGGGCTATTTTACCGCAGCTTTTGGTATGGATTATAAGACAGATAAAGGATTTTCTTTGCTTGTTGCACCTCTTACATCCAAGATTGTATTTGTAACCGATACCATAAATATTGATCAAACTCAATTTGGAATCGAAGAAGGAAAAAGATCACATAGGCAAACGGGTTTCAGTGTTGTAAATTTTCATAAGATACCTTTTACCACCCTAATAATCTACACGGGTAGGGTAGAATTATTTGTGGATTACCTCACTTCGCAAAATAGATGGTTTTGGGAGAGTGAACATATTCTAGATTTGCGCATAAATAGGTATTTAACTACACGAATCATTCTGGAATTTAGATACTTAGAGGCAGAAATTGCTGGTTTGCAATTTAAAGAAAATGTGCTCATAGGCTTTACATACACATTCTAAATATGAACGTTCGTCACTTAAATGCGAACGTTCGTCAATAAAAACAGATGATTTTAACATTAATTAACATTTAAAATTGTGTGTAATTAAAGAAACTGCCTTATATTTGTTTCATCAAATTAATGATTTGATAACGGGGTTCGCCTCACTGAAATAGACACAATTATTTGTTAAGATAACATGAGAGCTTTTCTCATAGTTTAGGGTTAGGTTTGGTTATTGCAGGTCATCTGAGAAACGTCTCATGATGACCTGTATTTTTTTTATACCTATGTGATTCTATTTCTAAATTGAAAGTATCTCTTTGAGCATTTTGTAACCGCTATTGCGGATCAAGTGCAAAAGTAGGTGGAGTAACTATTTAAATTTATCTTTGTAGCTCAATAAGCTATAGATAATGGATAACCTCGAACAAGTGATAAGCTTGTTTTTACCAGAAGGACTACTTGATTTGTT
>JAGPHP010000242.1 GCA_018055415.1 Breznakibacter sp.
GTATTTAATAATGGTCGCAAAACCTACGATTCGCTTTTAGAAGCATTAGCATGTGCCACAAAATTTATTCATATTGAATATTACATCTTTGAAAACGATAAAATTGGTAGACAAATTGCCGAATTACTCAAAAAGAAAGCGAGTGAAGGTGTTGAAATTAGAATGATTGTTGATGATGTGGGTAGCTGGGCTTTAAAAGAGAGTTTTTTTAAAGAGATGCGAAATGCCGGGGTGGAGATTTACTCTTTTTTACGAGTTAAATTCCCAATGTTTACGAGCAAAGTCAACTATCGCAACCATCGAAAAATTGTGATTATTGATGGGGAAATTGGTTATATGGGAGGAATAAACGTTGCCGACCGATACCTCGAAGGTGATAGTAACTCCTATGGTATCTGGCGCGATACTCACCTAAAAATTGAGGGCGATGCCATACACACTCTGCACTCAATTTTCTTACTAGATTGGTACTTTGTAAGTCAAACAGAACTTTACGATCAAAAATACTTTCCTGCAGCACGGCAATCAGGCAATGCCATGGTACAAGTAGTATCTAGTGGCCCCGATACCGATTGGCCTGCTATTATGATGGGCTTCTTTAAAGCCATAACCTCTGCAAAACACTACGTATATATTCAAACTCCTTACTTCATGCCCACAGAGAGTATGATTACGGCACTTAAAACAGCCGCACTAGGTGGAGTAGATGTAAAAATTGTTATACCATTCAAATCCGATGGTTATATAACACTCTTAAGCTCAAGATCATACATCAAGGAGATGCTCGAATCGGGAATAAAGATTTTCTTCTATAAAAAAGGGTTTATTCATTGCAAAACGCTAATCATCGACGACTATATCTCAACAGTAGGTTCGGCTAACATGGATTTCAGAAGCTTTGAACAGAATTGGGAGGTCACCTCTTTTGTGTATGATTATGAAACAGCCATGATTTTGAAAAATGATTTCGAGGAGGATTTGAGCCATTCTCAACAGGTATTTCACGATGAGTGGATCAAACGCCCTATAATAGAAAAGACGAAAGAGTCTTTTTGCCGACTACTCTCGCCTCTTCTTTAGCAGGTAGGTGATTGCTACTAATTTAAACCAATTAGAAAGTTCGCGCCAGAACGAATATCAATAAACTTCACTAATCCATTCACGTTTTGTTCTAAAACACGAATATTTCCTAATTTAAATCGATTTACAATATCATGCCTAATAGCTATTAAAGCAATTTTTAGCTCTGCTTCGGCAATATAAAGCTCATCACCAACCATATTCACAAACGACAAAAAACGCTCTTGTTTTAACTCCTGAACCATCATTTTATGGAACTTTTCTATACTCTTTCTCTCCATAATTTCTATTTTTAAACTTTAAAAATGAAAACATAAAATATTGCTCACATTTTAAAATTGGTTACAGTTACTGTTAAGTCAAAGTATGTACCAACAAGTAGCACTTTATCAGTTATTATATTTTTTTAACATGAGTCAACAAAATTCAAAAACAGATGGAATTTAGCAAATTAATTCATGAACGTTATAGCGTACGCAACTATTCATCAGCCCAAGTACCAAAGGATGAGATAATTAAAATAGTAAACGCAGCCATAGCAGCACCAACAGCAGCAAACAAGCAGCCCTTTAAAATTGTTGTTGTTGATGATCCAACTCTAGTAGCATCTATCAAAGAGGC
The DNA here is from genome assembly GCA_018055415.1 of Breznakibacter sp. Classification (GTDB taxonomy): domain Bacteria; phylum Bacteroidota; class Bacteroidia; order Bacteroidales; family Marinilabiliaceae; genus JAGPHP01. The sequence continues at coordinate 1,702 of JAGPHP010000242.1, forward strand.
TTATCCTCGCGACTGGTTTCAGAGCGTTAAGCAGCTTTTTGTAATTTTTGGAAATCATCAGACATCATGGAAAAGAGCCGATGGTAAAGATCATTGTGATATTGATGTTGCTATTGTTGTGGATCACATGACTCTAATGGCACACTCATTAGGAATAGGCAATTGTTGGGTTTGTAATTTTGATGCTAAAAAGGTTGCCACCATACTCTCAGCTCCCGATTACCTGGAGCCAGTGGTTCTACTTCCCTTTGGATATCCAGGAGATATTGAAAAACCGCAAAAGAAACGTTTAGATATTGGTAATCTATTGAGTTGGAATAGTTTGTAAAACATTCCAAACAATATTTACCTCATCATAAAAATTTAACATACAAATTCACTCTTATTGAAAATTTGTGACTATATTTAAGTAAGATAAATAAAGGTTAGAAAAAATTAAATAAGAGATTTTGCTCACAAGTTGAGTTCACAATCGTTTATCAACTTAGTGACGTAAATGTAGTTTTATGGTTGATTAAAGTGAAAAGCGGGATCCAAACGTGGAATCCCGCTTTTTTTAACTATCTGATTAAAAACATCTAAACACCCATTTTTGTTAGCATCTTCTCTACCATTCCAACATAATAAAATGGCAAATTGATAAGTTTAAACTGTTTTCCATTAGGGGTTACCACATTGCAGTAAAGCTAATAAGTAATTATATGTGTAATAATTTTCAATAGAATAAACTCCTACGGAGTATTCTTGCTTAGCTTGACGGCACTAGGGGTTACCACCTCATCAATCGACAAAGGATTAGACCATACTCGCACGGCCCAATTGTGCGAAACGCTATCCATAAAAATCGAATCCATGTTTATCTCGCACCCAAAAATTACGTTTGTGCGACACACGGTAATCCATTGCTAGAAGCTCTTGCGCTAATTAGGGCCCACTGAAATACAATTAAAGTATTAAATATCAATATTTGCGAGATAAAAAACGTATTAAACTGCTAGGTGATTTGCAAAATATCTCAAAATGTCTTGCATTAACAAATCTAAAAGTGTCTGCGAGTTCAACCGCCTTCGTCAAAATGCGTTAAGAAAAATCAGGCTATAGCCGTAAAAAAGTCAGTGTTGTTTGAGCGCAGCGAGTTTTACTGACTTTAGGCAATAGCCTGATTTTTTAGCATTTTGGCGTAAGCGGCGGCTTTTTTTGTTTACTTTTTGCAGCTGAAGGCAATTCCGTAGCTCTGCTACGTGATCACAGGCACCAAAAATTGACAACCGCCTGTAAAAAGTAAAAGCCGTGCGGCTCGAGCACAAAAAAATTCACAATGCGTTATTTGAGGTTTATAGCAGAACCTATTTAATTGAATATTAAGAGAATGCTAAACTTTTGTCACAAAAGAACGGTAAAAATCATATTTATTTGTTACAAAAGAACGGTAAAAACAGCAAAGATTTGTATCAAAAGAACGGTAAAATAAGTTGAATGATCATTGAATTTGACAAAAATAAAAGGGATGAGTCACCCCATCCCTTCCTGTTAAATTAATCTATCAACTTAATCAACTCCGATTTACTTTTTCGCACTTTTTTAAGATTTACCAGCCAA